>JBJKTB010000286.1:0-5024 GCA_046703345.1 Ignavibacteriaceae bacterium | reverse complement strand
GTAACTTTAACTTTCTTGTCGAGGAAATAATTCTCAAGCAAAAAGGCGAGCTTCTCGCGTGATGCCTGTCTGTCCTTTTTCTGAATCTCAATTAGTTTCCTCATCTTGCCGATGAGATTATTACCGTCGATTATGTATTGCTTCATCATCCGCTCAACAACTTGAAAAATGCATGACTGCATGATTCGCATGCCCTCATGCAATCATGCCCTCATGCAACCATGCATTTTGATTTTCTTTACTTTCCGTTATAGAAGTCTCCGCGCTTCGTTAGTTTCAGGTCCTGCAGCTGCGGGGCTTTTATTCTTATCTCAAGATAATAACCGGTAAACGTTCCTATCGGGTTCCAGGTAAAATTCATTATCCACGCGTGAAGGTCTCGAGATATTCTGATCTGAGGCGCGCTGAACTGCTTATATCTGAAATCATAACTGCCGGCAACCGAAAATTTCCATTTGGGAGTAAGGTTGAAATCTATATTCGCGCTGATATTCGAAGAGATATACGGATTAAACGGAGAGCTCTTTGAATACGAGTAATTATAGCTAAGCGACATATTCCACGGTATTGTGAAATCCGGCTCGCGGTTGTTGTAAATGCCCTGGTACATATTTGCCGCTTGATCCGGCGGAAAATTATTGCTCTGCTGCTGAGCGGGAGTCTCTTCGGAACTGCCTTTCAATTTCTGTCCTGACAGACTGGTCGATACCGAGAATCCGAAATTTCTTAGTCTCAGAAATCCCTTGCCTTCATTAATTAAAAATTTATTGATGTCATAGCCGGTAGTGCTTGAATAATCGTAGGGAGAAAAACTCGATGAACCGTTAAAGCTTAAGATATCGCCAATCTGAGTTCTGTAGCTTAAGCTGAGATCGGAAAAACGAAGACTGTCAGCGGCAAAGTTATAGCTCATAGATGCGTTCAAATTGAGAAGCTGAAACTTTTTTACTTTTGAAGTAGTATCCGTCGGATCAGCCGAAGTCTTCATTTCGAAAACGTTCCCTATTGAGAATGAAATATTCTGCTGCTCACCCGAAGTCGGCCCTCCGAAAATTTCGTTTTGAAATTTATTGTACTTAATCTGCTGCCCCTTCGAGTTCGTGTAATATCCGAAATATCCCCAGCCGGGTTTGGAATAATCGGGAGTGAAGTTGTACGAGAGTGAAGGAGTAACTATATGCCGGATCGCGCTTATGCCCAATATGTTCGGCTGAAACATTCCGTAAAACTTTGTAGAGGCGGATACTCCGAGTCTGAAAGTTCTAACCATATTGATCTGATGTATCTCGCTGCTTATAACAGAATCGCCTCCGCTCACCGTCTGCCCCGCGTAAGTTTCCTGCAGCCGTTTGTTATACCAGTCTTCCGTATAACTGATGTTAGGCGAAATATTAAAATAACCGATCTTAGGAGAAGCGCTGGCATTAATCGAATGCTGAAATCCTCCTTTTAAATTAAGGTTCCCCGCAGTCTTGGTTCTCTGGTTCTGAAATGTACCGGTATAGTCAAAACCGATAAGTTCGTACCATTTCTGGTCGTTGAAAACGCCGTTCCTCTTGAACGGATACTGATGAGGAATTGAGAAGGTAACACTCGGCAGCAGTTCTGTTATGTTTCCGGATTCAAGGTCCTGACTCCTGCTGTAGCTAATATTCAGGCTGTTGCCCGACTCATCCCAGGTTTTATTAAGAGAAAGATTTGAGTAAATATTATTATTGAGCGCTGTATTTAAATCGTTTGTGGTGGATTGAATATAATTTTTGCCAGAGAGAAATTGAAGATTCGCCGATAGCCTCATTGTAGGAGTAAATGTCTGCTGATGATTCCAGCTTATGCTCCATTCCTTATTTTTAGAAAATCCGGCTCCGTATGCAAGATCCTGTTTAACAAACCTGTAGCCCAGCTGCAGACTTCCGCTGTACCCGTACCTTTTGTTGTACCTGAACCTGCTTTGAATTCCGAAACTGCCGCGAGTATAATAATCGGCGGTCATGTTCAAATCCACATAATCGTTTATCGCCCAGTAATATCCGAAGTGCGAGAAATAGTATCCTTTAGTGGCATCCTGGCCGAATGCCGGAGGAAGTATTCCGGATCTTCGTCCCGACTCCAGCGGAAAAACCGCGAAGGGAAGCGGAATCGGAAAAGGCACACCGCCGAAATACAGCCAAATCCATTTTGCTATCATCTCTTTCTTCTGAATTACTTTCATCTCCGGCGAGAAGAAATAATAATGGGGAGGATCGGCGTCGCATGTAGTATAAACTCCGTCCTTAATTAAGTAGGTATCCCGGTCGACTTTCTTTATCTTCTCCCCCGAATATATCGCGCCTTCGGTTTTTGTTTTTGCCTCCTGGATTAAACCCTGAGTAGTCTTATAATTATATGTCATGGTCTGGCCGTCGTACACTTCGCCGTTCTGCGAAAGTACCGGAGTTTCTTTGAATTTACCTGGCACGGAATCGCTGGGAACGCCGGTGGCGAAAACGTTGCTTGTATTAAAGTCGACGAAAATGTTGCCGCTTTTAAGATCGGTATCTTTGTACCTCAGCTTGCTGTTGCCGTACAGGTCCATCTTCTTTTTGTTCACGTAAAAGAAGAGCGAATCGGAAGAACTTGCGTATATAACCGAGTCTACGTCGTACGATTTTTTTTTAACTGTTGTGTCCCTTTTAATCACACTGTCGCCGTAAGCCGTAAAAACCGAATCGGATGGCCTGGGCAGCAGCGTATCCGGCTGCTGCGCCAGAATGCTGCCGATACTCAGGATAAAGAATATGAGGATGACGAATTTCATTTCGGTTTATACTTTATGATCGGTAAAGAGATTAAACCGCACAGTTACGATTTATAGAACACAAGCGCCGAAGCTCCTTTTATGCCGGCATCGTTTTTCAATTTGGCCGGAAGAACTTTAATTCTTTTTCTTATCGGCTTTAATACGCGGCTGGTTATCTGTTCCTGTGTCGCGTTGAAAAGCGGCTCGCCGAAACCGGCAACTCCGCCTCCTATTATAAACGTACCGATGTCAAGCGCGTTCGCCATTGAAGCAAGTGCCGCGCCGAGATATTTTCCGAGACTTTGAACCACAGACTTAGCATATTCATCGCCGAGCTCCGCCGCTTTCTGTATCATCAGCGGCGTAAGATTATCGGTATCATTCTGTATTAAATCCCAGATTTTAGTACTCTTGTTCTCGTTCAGTTCTTCCTTTACGCGTTTTACTATATAATGATTGCCGAGATATGTTTCTATGCACCCGTGAGATCCGCAGTTGCATAAAGGACCGTTCAGGTCGATAGAAGTATGCCCTACTTCGCCGGCGGCCCCGAACTCTCCCCGGAATAGCTTTCTTTTAAATATTATTCCGCCGCCTACTCCTGTACCCAGAGTTATCATTATGAAAGAATCTTTCTTCTTCCCCGCTCCGAAAATCATTTCGCCGATGGCTGCAGCATTAGCGTCATTCTCTACATGTACGCTTATCTTAAATTCTTTTTCAAGTATCTTGCCAAGATTAACTTTTTCCCAGCCGGGAAGATTCGGCGGATTCTCAACTGTTCCCTTCTTAGTCGATACAGTTCCCGGCGCTCCGATTCCTATACCAGTAATTTTTAGTTTGTTCTTGTCCAGAACTGTCCTTACTCCCTTTTTTATTTGTCCGATAACTTTTTCCGGGCCTTCCGCAGCGAGTGTTTCAATAGAGGTCTTCTTTATTATTTTCCCGTTTTGAGAGACTATTCCGACTTTAACATTGGTTCCCCCAAGATCAACTCCGATCGCATATTTTTCTAATTTTGGCATGTTTTACTTTCGATTTATATTCTGATTTAAATATTCGGTTTTTAAAATAATTGCAATAATTTTAACCTGGAATTTAACATTTAGACGGCTTTTATTGAAATGAAAATACCGGCAATCCTTATTCCGGACACTTTCTTTTAAATAGACGAGCGATTTTCGGCTTTGGTTACAATTGTACGCTAATTTGTGAACTGCATGCCTACTATTTTCAGCTCTCCCGGGTATGTAATATTACCCAGCACGGTACCTAAGGTTGGTCTGGCATACAGCTCTAATTTGGCGGATGCCCCCTTATTTCCTGCTATAGCCAAAGCTAAATTAATTAAATCTTTGTATTCCTGATTGCCGAAAAATTTGAAAAGATCTATTTGTATAGGCAGAGGTATAACCGTAACCTCCCCTTTGCCCGGAACCACGAGAGGTGCTTCTATATTGCCGGCTACGGTTTCTTTGCCGTCTATATAAAGCTTCCACGGAAATGACTGAAGCGTGATATCTTCTCTCGGATATCCGCCGGTTCCGTCGTTTGGATTTTTTGCGTCCACATTCAAAACAAAAGATACCGGCAGCGATTTTCTGGCGAACGCTGAAGATATTTGAAGAATTTCAAACGGATTGAAGTCTTTAAACTGTTTCTTGCCTTCCAAAGAAACCCCGCTAAGCTGTACTTTGTTTACTGTGCCGAGCTTAAATTTCAATCTGGATACATTGACTAACGTCTTGTAAACGCTGCAGCCGGCCAGACAAACAACCGATACGGCCAGCAGTCCGATGACGATATTTCTTCTCATTGTCCTTCCGCTTTGAATCCGTTTATTTTATTTAGAATTATATCCGCCACTTCCAAAGCGTTCAATCCGTCTTCTCCCGAAACTACAGGTTTTTCTTTTTTAAGAACCGATTTTACGAAAAGCTCAAGTTCGTATTTAAGCGCGTTAATTTCCTTTATCTCCGGCTGTTCGTAAACAACTCTTTTTTTCTTATCGCCTACTCCCATTTCTCCGAAAGAAATGAACGCCGAATCCAGCTTTTCATCCATCGGTACCAGCCTGTAAACCTCGGAAACGCCTGAAATAAAATCGAGAGAAAGATAATTATCTCTCTGAAAAATTCTCATCTTTCTCATCTTCTTTTGGGAAATTCGGCTCGCCGTTACGTTTGCAACCGCTCCGTTCTCAAACTGAATCCTTGCGGTGGCTATATCTGCAGTTTCGGAAACT
>JBJKTB010000285.1:0-11538 GCA_046703345.1 Ignavibacteriaceae bacterium | reverse complement strand
TGAATATAAATTCTCTGCGGCGTCCAGGCATTTCTTCGCGAAATCGTATTTGTAAAATCGCTCGGTCCATATTCTCGAAGCTAACGCCATTGTGGCGGCAAAAGGCCCTATCTGGTTTTTCCCCATTCCAACGTAACCGGTTCTGTCGTACTGCTGCGTATCGTTCTCCGGCATCCGCCAGCCTACATTATGATCTCTTAAATCCTGCACTTGTGTTACCAATTTGTACTTCGAGTAATTGCACCTCAGCATCCAGTCTAAACCCACTTTCGCCTCTTCAAGCACGTCCGGTACTCCGTTCTTGTTGTTGTCGAATCCGAACTTTGCTTTGTCGTACTCGTAGGAAAAAATTAGCATGTAAGTTGTGTAAGCCGTGGTAGAAAGGAACTTTATGTAATCTCCGGCATCATGCCAGCCGCCTGTCAGGTCGGCCGGCCCTGTATGGTTTTTATCTCCCGCCAGCCTGGCAACGTCGGATAAGTGACAGGGCGCGTGAAGAAAAGGATGCGTTGGGCCGCATCGCTGCTCGCGGAAGAACAGCATGAGCGAATCTGCGATATTATTATAAATATCTCCCCCTATTCTGAACGGAAGAGAAAATTTATTATCGACAGCAATTTTGTAAGAACCGGGAGTTATTAATTTAGTAAAATCGGCTGTATAACAATATTTGAATTTACCGTAAGAAAGCTCTTCCATTACAAGATTTCCCGAAAAGACAGTCTTGTAATTTTTACTATTCTTAACTGTAAACGAGTTAACCGGAAGCGGATTCTCGGAGAAGATAACCGCAGATTTCAAATCACCCGGCAAATAACCCGCCTGATTTGCTCTGATGAAAAAGGAACCGGAATCCGAAGGCACAGCGCAGTCGCATATAAAAAATGACATTAGCAGAATGAGCATCACGCTTAATTTCGGCTGCATACTCAGTTTGTTCCTTTTTACATTCATTATAATTAATTGCGAAGAATATAAATATAATTTTCTTCTTAGTCCACGTTCAATTAGAAGGATAAAATTTCTACAAATGAGTTGAATTAAAAATGCAGTAAGTTAAGGCTGGGCATATTTTTTAGCGGTTTCAAGCAAAGTCTGCTTTTCAACCGGTTTTGAGAGGTAATCGTTAGCACCCTGACCGAGGAATTTTTCTTTATCTCCCTTTAAAGCGTATGCGGTAACCACAACTATCGGAAGATCGTTCAATTGAAGTTCTCCTCTAGCTGCTTTCAGTACGTCCTCGCCGCTTAGTTTTCCGGGAAGATTAATATCAAGAAGCAGCAATTCATATCTGTTCTTGCTCAACTTCTCAATACCCGCTTCTGCGTTGTCGGCAATCTCAACCGAATACATGTCTCTTAGGTATACTTTGAAGATCAATTGAGTCTCAATGTTATCTTCAATTATCAGGATTTTCTTTTTTTCTTGATTTACGGACGCTAATGCCACTGGAAAAATTTCCCTTTAGTTTGAAATTCCTAAATAACCATAAAACTACCGCCTAAGATAATAAAAGAGGATTATAAATCATAAAAATCAATCTTTTGTTTTAGGGAAGTTTGTACCGACAATTTCATCCCACAGCGGAGAACTGACTCCGTATCCTTTTTCTGGATCCTGGAAATGATGACGCATATGATGCTTCTTTAATGCAAGCCAGATTTTACTATGAATATTAAAATGATGAACTGCGTAATGGGTCAGATCGTAGAATAAATATCCGAGTATAAATCCCACAAAAAACGGCGCAACCAGTACATTTCCAATTAACGCTTCAAAAATATAATAAAAAAGCACCGCCAGAGGAATGCTGACTGACGGAGGCATAACAAGTCTCCTCGAATCGTTCGGGTAATCGTGATGAACGCCGTGAAACATGAAATGAAGCCTCTCGCCGAGCTGTGATTTGGGTTTATAATGGAAAATAAATCTGTGAAGGAAATACTCGGTATAAGACCAGACAAATATTCCGATCAGAAATAATCCAAGGATTTTCAGCGCAGGTATCTCGAAAACTTCGATGGATCTATATAGAAAATATGCTATTACAGGTACATAAACTATTACGGGAACTGCAGGATGTACTTTGGATAATGATTCCATGAAATCGCTTTTGAACATCCTTACTGTAACATCTTTATTCGAAACAAAATTCTTTGTCATTTCTCTAATATCCCTCCCTTTTCTATTCTTCGTCTAAATTAAACAAATTTTCAAGATAAAAAAAGAGCGTAAATTACACTAAAATATCATTTTACAAACTATGTTAAAAAAGCAAAAATGCAAAGAACTTTGCTGTATCCTTTGTCACCCTATTCTAGTTTAAAAAATTATTTATTCATAAAAATATTGGAACTATACCAACTTCCTCACTCCTATACCGGGAAGTGAACCGATAGATACCTTTCCGTCTATTATTTTTGTTCCTTCGTAAACGTCATTGCTGATCAGCAGAGCGCCGTCCAAATCCGCCCAATCGACCAATGGAGAGAGATGTGCCGCAGCCGAAATTGCGCAGGACGTCTCTGTCATACACCCCAGCATTACCTTCATCCCAAGTGCCCGCGCAAGAATAATCATCTTATATGCCTCACGCATTCCGGTGCATTTCATAAGTTTTATATTAATACCTGAGAAAACTCCGTGCATTTTCTTTACATCCTCCAATCGCTGCGCTGATTCGTCGGCAATTGTAGGAAGCGGACTTTTATCTGTAAGCCATGCGAGATCGTCTATCTGGGTTTTAGGCATCGGCTGCTCTATAAATAGGACGTTCCGCTCATTAAGCCAATGTATCATATCAAGCGCAAACTCCCGTTCTTTCCATCCCTGATTCGCATCTACAGTAATCGGTTTATCAGTTACCGATCTTATAGTATCGATCATTTCTTTATCATTATCTCTTCCCAGTTTAACTTTCAGAATCTTGTATTCTTCCGCTTCTTTCACTTTTTGACGCACTACGTCCGGTGTATCTATGCCGATTGTGAAAGATGTGTAAGGAGCTTTGTTTTTATCTATCCCCCAGATGTTGTACCATGGCTGGTTCAATAACTTACCCACAAGATCGTGACGCGCAATGTCGATCGAGGCCTTGGCCGCAGGGTTGCCCGGCGCGATCGCGTCTATATCGGCAAGTATCCCTTCGAGATCGAACACATTTTCGTACTTTGTAAGATCAACCTTAGATAAAAATTCGAGCACGGTTTTATGCGACTCTCCTAAATAAGGAGGCATTGATGCTTCGCCGTAACCGACCAGTCCGTCATATTCTATTTCGGTAAGTACTACGGGAGTGGTTGACCTTGAGTTTGTTGCGACAGTAAATACATGTTTCAGCTCTAAAGTGTAAGGTCTGTAAGTTAATTTCATTTTGCCAGGCATCTTTTCTCCGTTCAGATTTTTTACGTTTATATGGGGAGCATAACCCGAAAGAAGCGTGCTTCCGGCAATTAAACCGGAAGCCTTCAGAAAATCTCTTCTGCTTTGCTTCATAAAGTCCCCTCTTAATTTATGAATTAAAGAAGATCAGTAATTTACTTTGCTTAATTCCTCTACGCCGTTTTTCCCTATTGAATCGAGAACCCTCTTTGCCCTTACGAATTGATTCAGTCTGTATGCGTTGAAGTTCTTCATTGATCTGTTAAAACTGCTTATATGAACCAGCCCTGCTTCATGAATAAACTCATCGTTCCCTATATATATCCCAACGTGGGTTATTTTTTCTTTGGTTGAATCGGTTGCTTTCTTGCCGAAGAAGAGAAGATCTCCTGGCTTCAAACTGGCTAATCCGTCTTTTGTATCCACCGCAACTCCGACGTTAACCTGCTGCGAAGCGTCACGCGGAAGATAGATGCCGTTAAGGAAAAAAACAGTCCTTGTAAAACCGCTGCAGTCCATCGCTTTTGCCGACGTTCCACCCCACAAATACGGAATCCCCATGAACCTTTTAGCTGTACTAATTATGTTCTCGGCTGTTGGATTGCGGTCAGCAAGCCAGCTCTTGAAATCTGCGCACTCGCTTTTAGCCACAAATCCAATTCGCCCGTCTGGGTATTCCACTTTTATAAAATCGCCTTCCGAACCGGTCTTCTTAAGAATATCACCAGCAACAATGTCAGATACAGGATCCGAATCCGATTCAGGTTTGGATAGCACCGATCCGTATTTTGCGGTAAATATAATCTTGTCTGATTCATTCCAACTTTTCAGCTCAGTCTCATTCATCATGCTGAAGCTGCTCGGTTCCGTCCAGGCGATATACTTGTCCGGTGTCTGTACAAGATACCATCCTTTTGATTTTTTAAGAAGCTTTACCGTGCTTCCCATAAGCGCTTGCGTAGCCATTTCGGCGGCTTGTTTCGGCTGAGTACGCAGACTGGCTACAGAAATATTAATCACCGCGTAAATCTTATCTCCCAGATTTTTCGCCGGTAAGACTTCAATTTTGTCCAGGGCTTTCAGGTTATTTTCAGCTAACTGCTTTAATAGTTCCTCTTTCGCTGCTGGCAGATTGGTTTCACCCTTAAGAACCGCTGCATTGCCGCTCTCACCTGCTACAGACACGTCGAATAATGCTGTGCGCTTGTCCGGGGCAAACTTGTGCTGCGTTCCTGTTACTATATTTTGAATCTCTTCCATTTGATTGCTTGTTTGTGAATACAGTGTAATTGTAAACGTAAATATGAATAAATAAAGAAAATACTTCATTTCTATCCTCTGAAATTTCTTTAAGTAATATATACATTTTTGGACTTAATTCTAAATAGACAAATCTATCACAAATTGAATAAACCATTTCTCATTGTGAGTCTGGATTCCGGCGCTCTGGCCGTTTATGAGACACACTCAGACAATATTTTAACTTATATCTAAATAAATATTTATTGGTATAGTTTTCGATGTTTAATCATTCCGGTGGCAAGCGGATACAGTACAAATTTTTAGAGATTATTTCATATATTGGCATTTAATTATTACGTCATTTTATTTAATGCCATGTAGGCTTAAGTAAAGCCTTTGTACAAATTAAGTTATTTTTAACACTTCAGCCGGTTTCCCGTGTCATCGACACTATTGTTTATTAATATTATTAAGGCGTTTTATTGTTAGAAAGAATAACAGATTCGTTTAAGAAATTTCCGGATAGAAATGCCGTAAATGTTAACGGTCAGTATTATACTTACATGCAGCTGGCCGAATCGGTTACCCGGATAAAAAACTACCTAAACAAAAACTGCAGCGGTACGGAAAAACTGATCGGTCTTATCGCACGTGAATCGTCAGATATAGAAACATATGCCGGCATCTACGGAGTATTGTTTTCCGGTCGCGGATATGTTCCGCTCAATCCGCATAATCCGATTGAAAGAAATATAAAAATACTCGAACAAACCGGGATTAAAACAATCATCTGCGGGAATGTGGGCGATGACGCAAAAGAGATTGCCGATGCTGGAGGAGCGAAACTTGTTGATATAAAAGCGCTGCCCGGATCGGGCGCCGATCTTTCTGTTCCGGATGTCGGCGAAAATGAAATCGCATATGTACTTTTTACATCCGGCAGTACAGGTGTGCCTAAAGGCGTACCGATAACAAGGAAAAACCTGAGCGCTCTCATCGACGCTTTCCTAGCGCTCGATGTTAAAGTAGACGAGAACGACAGGTTTTTGCAAATGTTCGAACTCACATTTGATTTCTCGGTTATTTGCTACACACTGCCTCTCTGCATAGGCGCGTGCTTATATACCGTTCCGGCTGAAGGCGTAAAGTTCGCAAACGTCTACACCGTTATGGAAGAGTATGAGATTACTTTCGCCTGCATGGTGCCGTCAATTCTTTCTTATTTAAAACCGTATTTTGAAGAGATAAATCTTCCCCGAATGAGATATTCGCTTTTCTGCGGCGAGACTCTCTTCGACGATATAGCGGATGCCTGGTCGGCGTGTACTCCGAATGCAGGTATCATAAACGCATACGGCCCCACAGAAGCAACGGTTTTCTGTCTTATTTATTATTGGAACAAAGAAAAAGAATTAAGAAAAAGTTTAAACGGCGGAGTTGCTATAGGTAAACCGATGAAAAATATGCACTCGGTGGTGATTGATGAGAATTTAAATGTACTTTCCTCCGGCGAAAAAGGTGAATTATGCCTGGCCGGCGCTCAGCTAACTCCGGGCTACTGGAAAGATCCGGAGAAAAATAAAACCTCTTTCTTTAAGAAATTCGTTAACGGTAAAGAAGAAACATTTTACAGAACCGGCGATATCGCCTTCATAGATGAAAGCGGAGATTTTCTTTTCGGAGGAAGGCTGGACAACCAGATAAAGATTCAGGGATTCAGGATTGAACTGGGCGAGATAGAACATTATGCGAGAATGTTTGCCGGTAATAATAATGTTGCCGCGGTCCCTTATCAGAATAAACTCGGAACAATGCAGATACATCTTTTCGTTGAAAATTTCGAGGGCAGCATTTCTGAACTTGAAAGCGGCCTTAAAACCAGGCTACCCGATTATATGGTTCCTTCCGGCATTTCCGTACTCAACTCGTTTCCGCTTAACGCAAACGGAAAAATCGACAGGAAAGAACTTCATAAGTTGATCAATAACAATTAGCGCTGAGCAGGCAGGGTAAATCACAACAAACAAAAAATACATTTTTAATTTTTTCGAGTTAAGGTCAGTTAAATTATCAAGATCTTTAGGTCTTTTGAATGCTAAAAAATCTTGTTGAATCGCTACAGAAATTCCCGGGCAGAAATGCTTTCTGCATAGCCGATAAGTATTATACCTATTCGGAGTTTGCCGGCTTTGTATCAAACATACGGAATTTCATCGATGCAAATCTTAGTAAGGATGAAACAGCCGTGGGAATTACGGCTTTCGACGACATCGAAACTTATTCGTCTATTTTCGGAGCGATGTTTGCGGGAGTCGCGTTCGTCCCTATCGATCCGAGAAATCCGGTTGACAGGAATAAAGCAATTGCCGAAATAGCCGGAGTAAAAACTATCTTTACAAGCAGATTCGACGACAATGTTAACAGTATTAAGGATCTCCCGGGTATTAAACTCGTCGATTCTAAAAATATTCCTTCGTCGCCAATAAATCTATCGCTTCCGGACGTAAAGCCTGAATCTACGGCTTATATACTTTTTACTTCAGGCAGTACAGGCGTACCCAAAGGCGTTCCGCTTTCGCTGAAAAATATTACATCTTTTATAGATGCCTTTTACGATCTCGGCTATAAGATAGACGAGAACGACCGCTGCCTCCAGTCCTCCGATCTTACTTTCGATCTTTCAACTATGTCTTACATGATTCCTCTTTCAAAAGGCGCGTGCGTTTATACTGTGCCGTCGGGGGGAATAAAATATGCCGCGATTTACAGCGTCCTTGAAGATTACCAGATTACTATGGCTCTTATGGTCCCTTCGGTGCTTAATTATCTAAGACCCTTCTTCAGAGATATAAAGCTTGAGAAGATGAGATATTCCATGTTCTGCGGAGAAGCCTTGTATGAAGATGTGCTTGCCGAATGGAGCGAGTGCGTGCCCAATGCTTTGATTCAAAATGTGTACGGACCGACCGAAGCAACCAACTTCTGTATGACTTATGATTGGAACAGAGATCTTTCCCGCAATAAATCAGTTAACGGCGTGGTTTGCATCGGCAGACCGATGAAAGATATGGAGTCTATTATAGTCAACGATGATAATCTGCCCGTTGCCGCCGGGGAGAAAGGCGAACTTTGCCTGGCGGGTCCGCAGCTTACCGATGGATACATAAAGAATCCTGAGAAAAACAAAGCCGCTTTCTTTACGCTTAAGCGCGGCGAAGAAGATGTCCGATACTACAAAACAGGCGATCTGGCTTACGTAGACGATGAAGGCGATTTCATGTTCTGCGGAAGAATTGATTACCAGATTAAAATTCACGGCTACCGTATTGAGCTCGGCGAGATTGAACATTATGTAAGACAGTTTATATATCCGAATAATGCCGCAGCAGTGACGTACAGGAATTCCATGGGCATAACCCAGATTCATGTGTTCCTGGAGGATTATCTCGGCAGCACAAATGATCTGGCAGAATACTTAAAAACAAAATTACCTCAGTACATGATGCCGGCGGTGATTACAACAATGAAATCCTTCCCTCTCAACGCGAACGGCAAGATTGACAGAAAAGCTTTATTGAAATCAGCAGCAGAAATAAAGGAGAATTGAATGCTCGACAACTTAAAGATTAGACAGGCTGAGAAAAAAGATATCGAGTTTGTTATCGAAGCGATTATTGAATCCGAAAAAAGCGGCTCGGATATGATTACCTCTTGCAGAATATTCGGCTTCAGCATTGAAAAGTTCAGAGAAATTCTGATTGAATTGCTTGAGCAGGACGTTGAAAACTACGATTACTATCTTTCCGGATTCCTTGTATCCGAACTTAACGGAGAGTACGTGGGAGCTCTAGGTTCGTGGCTGGAGGCGGCGGATGATACCCCCAGCGGAATTTTGAAAGCGACAATGTTATTCCCGTACCTGGATAAAACCAAAATAAAAGACATCAATAAGAATACTAAAATAATTAAGGGCATGACGCTGCCGAGAGAGGCTAAAACTCTTCAGCTTGAGCACGGTTATACAAGAGAGAAATTCAGACGGCAGGGCGCGTTCAGCCGGCTGCTGCAAGCTAACATAAAAAGGAACTTGGAGAAATACGGTTCTTTCGACAAGGTTCAGGGAATTCTATTTAAAGAAAACTTTAAATCTTATTACGCACACTTGAAATTCGGCTATGACGTGATTGACGAAAGAACAGTAGACGATCCGGCAATACTTGACTTCTTCCCTTACAATTCGAAGGTACTAATGGAACTCAATAAAGAAAAAATCTTAAAATTATAATCAATTAAGGAACCGATAAAAGGAAGCATGAATGGATAATCTAGATAAACTGAAGAAAGCGTTTTCCGAAGCGCTGGAACTTGAACTCGATGTTATAAACGATGAACTGAGCTACGGCAGCGAAAGCTGGGATTCGGTTGCGCATCTCGCGCTAGTCGCATCTATCGAAATGGAATTCGATATTATGCTCAGCTCCGACGACGTGATTGACATGAGCAGCTTTAAAAAAGCAAAGGAGATATTAAACAAGTATGACATCAGCTTTTAATCTTGAAGGCAAGGTAGCTTTTATTACCGGCTCTACAAGGGGCATGGGTTGGGCGGAAGCAAAAACGCTTACCAGGTACGGCGCTACAGTCATACTGAACGGCATCCGGAGCCAGGAGCTTCTGGATCAGCGTCGTGAAGAGTTGAAGAAAGAATTTAACGTGGAAGTAGACGGCTTTCTCTTCGATGTGGGGGATATGGACGCTGTGCAGAACTGCTATAACCAGATATTTAAAAAATACAAACGGCTCGATATTCTCGTTAACAACGCGGGAATTCTGGAAGACAGCCTCGTTGGTATGATACGCAAAGAAGAAATCGCTCATACCTTCAGCACAAACGTAAACGGAATTATTTATAATCTGCAGTACGCCGCAAGGTTAATGATGAGGAATAAATCCGGCTCAATAATAAATATATCTTCTCTCGTTGGTAAAGTCGGTAACGAGGGACAGGTAGTTTACGGCGGAAGCAAGGCAGCTGTTATCGGAATTACTTTGTCGGCCGCCCGCGAGCTCGCGCCGAAAAATATTAGAGTAAACGCTATCGCTCCCGGTTTTATAAATACCGATTTCATTAAACCTCTCTCAAAAGAAAAATTTGACGAGAGGCTTAATTCAATTAAGATGAAACGGATCGGCGAACCGCAGGTTGTAGCCAACACCGTTCTCTTTCTTGCGTCCGATCTGTCGTCTTATGTTACCGGCCAGGTAATCGGCGTTGACGGAGGGATGATAATGTAATGTTCTGGGATGTAAAAAATATCGATCCTAACCTTCCCGCGCTTGAGGACGATGCAGGCGGAGGCACTTTGAGCTACGGAGAGCTTAACGCTTATTCCGATTCTATTGCCGACCATATACGTTCGGACAATAAAAAACTCGCGCTGCTGCTGTGCGATAATTCCCTTAAAAGCGTTCTTATTTACGTCTCAATTTTGAAATCGGGTAATGCCGTATTCCCGGTTAATACTAAGATGGATCAAACGTTAAAAAAAAGTCTTATCGATATTTATAAGCCGGAGATAATTTTCAGTACCGACCCGGTTGACTTCTTAGCCGGTGATTATAAAAAAATAACGGTCGACAGCGAAATATCTTATTATCTCTCCTCCGGACTCAACGGTAAGGAGATCTTCCGCGACGTCGCGCTGCTTCTCTCTACTTCCGCCACTACAGGCAGCCCTAAGCTCGTGAAGCTTTCTTACAGCAATATCCAGTCAAACGCCGAATCCATCGCCGAATATTTGAACATCACTTCGGACGAGCGGCCGATCACCAGTCTTCCCATGAGCTATTCGTTCGGCATTTCTGTCATAAACAGTCATCTTCTTAAAGGCGCGAAGATACTCTGCTCGAATAAATCTATGGTGATGAGAGAATTCTGGAATACCTTCAACAAAAACGGCTGCACTTCATTCTCAGGCGTTCCGTACAATTACCAGATGCTGCAGCGGCTTAAATTCGATAGGATGGAACTCCCTACTCTACGCACTTTAACGCAGGCCGGAGGAAGATTAAGCGAAGAGTTTATAAAGTTTTTTTACGAGACTTCAATAAATAAGGGAATTAAATTTTTCGTAATGTACGGACAAACGGAAGCCGCGCCCAGAATTTCATACGTCCCGTTCGATAAACTCGGCAAGAAGATCGGTTCTATCGGCGTTCCGGTGCCGGGTGGCAAAATACAGATTCAGTCCGACGGCAGTGAGATAACGGAGCCGGGCAAAGAAGGCGAACTGGTTTACATAGGTCCGAACGTGATGCTCGGCTACGCCGAAAACAGAAGCGAGCTTGCTTCCGGCGACGAGATGAACGGAGTGCTTCATACCGGCGACCTGGCTTATAAAGATTCAGACGGATATACTTATATTACGGGAAGACTGAAGAGATTTATAAAGCTGTTCGGCCTCCGGGTAAATCTTGATGAGGTTGAGAAAATGCTGGAGAATACTTTTAAGCGCGGCGCGGCATGCTACGGCAGCGACGATATGCTGAAGATTCTGATCCAGAAAACCGATAAGGAAATTTCAGACGAGGTGAAGAGAAAAGTTATCGATACTTATAAGCTCCATCATTCCGTAGTGAGCGTTAAATGTGTTAGCGATATACCCGTTACCTCGTCCGGCAAAAGAGACTATAAAAAAATTCAGGAAACGGAATTATAAATGAGCGCATTGGATGAATTGTTTTCGCTTCCGCAGTATTCCATTGATAACAGCCGGAAAAGAGAACTGATTCTCAGCGAGCTGAATTCGCTGAATAAATTTCATTACGAAAACTGCGCGCCGTACAAAAACATAATTCATAACCTCGGAACAGATATTGATTCCGGTTTAAACAGCATTGAAGACATTCCCTATC
>JBJKTB010000284.1:0-3803 GCA_046703345.1 Ignavibacteriaceae bacterium | reverse complement strand
GTAATCTATAAATTGTTCCATTGAATTTTCTTCTATAAACTCGGCCAGTTTATTGTCGCTCTTAATACGCTCTTCCCTCAGATATTCTTCTCTTATGCCGGGGGAAGTACTTTCAAGGATCAGAGCTTTCGGCAGAGCAGGGTAAGCTGAAGCCAAAGTTAATGCAGCTCTTCCGCCCATTGAATACCCTGCAACTACAGGATGTCCGGAAGTAAATTTTGAAATTAATTTTTTCAATAAACTGATTGTATTCGAAGCAGAATAAAAATCAGAATCATGAATACCGGTACTTTTACCATGACCGGGAAGATCGACAAGCAATAAGTTATAATCAACTTTTAATAAAGGAAGAATTTCATCCCAGTCATTTAATGATCCGGTAAATCCGTGAAGAAAAACAATGAATTCGGAGGAACCCGAGTTTGATTCAATAATTCTATGATTCAATTCCATACAGTATAATCACTTTGTTTTTTTATAAATTAAATTTTTACAACGGAGCCTAAGCGAAGGCAAGCAGCTTTTTATAAAACCCGATATGTCGGCCGGCAGATTTATACTTCAAGCTTCTCAGAAACCGAGTTCCAAAATTTTCTTCTCAGCTTTGTAGATTCAACCGCATCGGTTTTAATTTCCAGGACGCTGAAGTTGTTCTTTGTAAACGCTTTCTTCAAAGAATTCCTGAAATCGGGCCAGCTGTGAATCTTTGAATAGTTCCCTCCGTAGGCTTTTACGAAATGCGAAAAGTCGAGGTGGTGAGGCGCGATAAAATAATCATTAAAGACTTTACCGTAGTTTGAAATCGGGAGTATTTCGAAAATACCGCCGCCGTTATTGTTTATCAGTACAATTACCAGAGGAATAGCATACTTCTTAGCGCCGAGCAGGCCGTTTAAATCGTAATAGAAAGCAAGGTCGCCAGTTATTAACAGCGTCGGTTTTTTTGAAGCTTCCGCAATTCCCAGAGCCGTTGAAGTAATACCGTCTATTCCGCTGGCACCGCGGTTGTTATGAATTACAAGACTCTTGCTGTTGTTTGAAGCGAAATAGTCGAAATCTCTAACCGGCATGCTGTTGGAAAGCATTATCATGCAGTTATCTGGCACTTCATTTATTATTTCTTCTATAATCCGCCCTTCGGTTGGAAATTTCGCACCGCCTATAATTTTAGCTTTCTGTTCGGCTGCAAGCAATTCCGCATCTTTAAATTTAGAAAGCCAGCCGTTAGACCGGCGGTTGATTTTTTTAGAATCCAAAAGAGAAATCATTTCCTGACAGAAAAAATAAGGTTTGCATGCATACGCAGCGGTGGCTTTGTCGGAAGGATCGAACCAATCGCCGTATTCGTTTATCATGTATCTTACCGAGCTGCATTTGTTCAAAAAGGTCTCTAATCCCTTTGAAGTAATTGTTCTGCCGAACTGAAGAATAATTTCAGGGTTATAATTTTTTACGAATTTTTCCGAACGGAGAAAAGCGTCGAAATTTGAAATGATATTGTTCTTCTTATGCCTGCCGAATCTTAGTTGTGAGGTGCCGTCTGCAAGAATAGGATAACCGAGTTTATGGGAAAGCACCTGACAGCTTTTAAGGAATTTAGGATTATAGTTTTCGGGACCGACAATAATAAGTCCGTTGCTTTTCTTTTTAAGATGATTAAATATTCCTATGAACCATTTTTCCGACTTAATTGACTAGGTGCGCTGAAAATCAGATCTGAGTGAAGAAGATTTTTTTGAGGCTGCTATTAAAAGCTCTTTTGAAATCTGGTCTGTATACGATTTCGGTTCGAAAGGTTTTTTAAACGGGAAATTTATATGAACCGGTCCTCTTGAGCCTACAGTACTGATGAAAACCGCATTGCGGGCGATTGATTTTAGGCGTAAAATTCTAGAATCTGAGATAACCGGCAGTCCCGGATCGGCAAACCATCTTATATGATTTTTGTACATATCGGTTTGATTGATAGTCTGATTTGCTCCCAAGTCTCTCAGTTCTGGCGGTCTGTCTGCGGTGCATATTATAAGCGGAACCCTCTGCTGATAAGCTTCAACAATTGCAGGATACAACTCGGCTGTGGCTGTTCCGGATGTGCAGACAACCGCGACGGGAGTTCCGGAAGACTTTGCCATACCTAGCGCAAAAAATCCGCTGCTTCTTTCATCAATATGAAGATAAGATTTAATTTTTTTATTATTTGCGAACGCAAGCGTAAGCGGTGTATTCCGGGAACCCGGAGAAAGAGAGGCGTACTTTACACCGAGGGAAGAGAGTTCGTTTACGAATGCCTCTGCCCAAAGGATATTGCGGTTAACTTTTATTTTCATCTGTGAATAAGGACAATATTGTTTTTAGCTTTAATTCGGTCTCCTTAAATTCTGCTTCCGGATCCGAATCGTTAACTATACCGCATCCGGCGAATGCGGCAAGCTTATTATTTGTAGTTAATGCGGACCGGATAGCAACCGCAAACTCTCCTTCGTCGTTAAAATTAAACCAGCCAACTATTCCCGAATACAAACCTCGTTTGTAGCCTTCCAGTTTCTTAATCAACTGAAGCGAAACATCTTTCGGCAGCCCGCATACCGCAGGAGTCGGATACAATTCCTTTATAACATTCAACATCGTATTAGGCGACTTCAGCACTGCCGAAATCTTCGACCATAAGTGCTGTATGTTTGCGAGTTTTTTTACTGTTAGACCGCTTTCAATAGAAAAATCTTCGGTCAGTTCGCTGATTGAGGATTTTATATATTCTATAACAAAATTATGCTCGTTGATATTCTTGCTGTCATTAAGCAAGAATTCTTCCAGCCGGGAATCTTCTTCCGGATCGGCTCCTCTGGCGGCAGAGCCTGCGAGAGCATCTATTAAAACCCTGCCTCCGTCAAACCTAGCCAGCTTCTCGGGAGTTGCGCCGAAAAAATTTGACTTCCCGTGATGGAAGATGAAAATATAACATCCGGAATAACTTTTTCTCAGATCCGAAATAATATAATCAAGGTCAGGCTCTGCTGAAAGGAGAAGTTCTACTTTTCTTGATAGAACTATTTTTTCGATGCGGTTTTCCTCAATAAGTTCAAGCGCCTGGCTGACTAGATTCTTCCATTTCTTTTTATCTTTTGGCGATGTTCCCGTAATGCTTTTTACATGCGAGCGTTCTCTTGAAGTTTGTTGAGTCCGCTGATTTAAAAGTATTTCTAATTTTTTACTCAATTTCTGAGTAACCGCAGATTTTGAGAAACCGCCTGATTTAAGGAAGTTAAAGAATAAGAAATTTTTACCGCCTGAACAAAGAATGGTTATCTCAGGTACAAACCAAGTCGAGTCGTTAAAATCCTGCCAATCGCTGTCTGAATGTTCCGACATGAACTTCATGCCGCCCATAAAAAGCGGAATCTGGCTGAGGTCGATATTCTTCCAATTATTTAAGAAACCGTTTTTTAACTCTTTGACTCTTTTATCAGTCACGGCAAAGCGCCCGTCACCGTTTTCCGAAATTGCTAATGCTTCATCAAGCCCGAGAAGCAAAAAATTATCATCCGGTTTTTCAAGCAGGAACGAGCGTTCGAACAGTTTAACCGTACGATCTATTTTATCCGAGAAGGAATAATCTTCCAGCGGATGGGCAAAGCTCACTAGAATATTTCCGGAATTGCTGTCTCTTAATTTATGCTCTATCCCGGAAAGAAATTCAGAGAATGAGTCAACAACGGTTGATATATATTCTTCCATCAAAACAATAAAAATTACACTTTGTAAATATAATCTTAATAAAAAATGTTTCCAATTAACATAATTAT
>JBJKTB010000283.1:0-7545 GCA_046703345.1 Ignavibacteriaceae bacterium | reverse complement strand
GCTTTGGCTATTTCGGCTATAGTATTATCGCGTGCTGCGTCTTTAGCCGGCGAATCGGAAACGAAGACAACTAAAGCGACATGCTTTCCGTTTGGAAGCGTGATTATGCACGCGTCATTAGTAGCGGCTGTTATACCTTTATCGTTAGTGTCAGATGTTCCGGTCTTATGCGCCGCTTCGGTTCCTTTAGGCAGGAGTCCCTTTATTCTGCCCGCACCTGTAACGGTGTTTATCATTACCCGCATAAGAAATTCCTGCGTCTTGCCTTGGAGTATCCTGCCGTGATAGAACAGGTACAAAAGCTTCGCCATAGCGGGCGGCGTGCACCAATTGCGGTACTGAACATCCCACGCCTTGTGCATCTCCGCTTCGGTGGCGGCAATGTTAATTTCCTTTACGCCCAGACTGTGAATATAGCTGTTAACTTTTTTCGTCCCGCCCAAGAGACGGAAAAGTATATCGCATCCGTTATTGTCGCTTTCGGCTACTGTAAATGTAATCAGCTCGCTCAGCGGAATCTTAACCCCGCCGTTAGGGTATTTCTTCTTTAATGGGCTCCATGTATTCGGCAGAAGATTTTTCTTTGTCAGCGCTATCTTTTGAGACAGCGACAGCCTGCCGAGATCGACCTGGTGCAGAACAGCGAGGGCGAGAGGGAACTTAAATACGCTCTGCATTGGATACCTGACGCCGCCGTTAACGCTAAGCGTATCGCCGCTTTCTATAACGCATACCGCCGCTCCTATTTTCCCGGGCGCGCCGTTTATTATACGCTCAATCTCAGTTCGTAACGAGTCAGTCTGTGCGGCGAGGCGGGCATGGAAGAGAAATAAAATTAAAAGAGAAGACAAATAGTATATCCGGGATGAGGTCATATTGAAGAATCCTTTATTTTAAGCCTTGCCGGCGCTTTTTTAATAAATAATATATTGAGAATACTGGAGAAGAGTTGATTAACTTTTAGTTAATTCATCTGCAAATTTTGGAAAATTAGACTGTAAAAACAAAGCTGCTTGCCGGTATTGCGCGGCAGTATTTAGGAGGCCGAAAATACACGAAGACACAAAGAGGAAATTTATATAGTTTTAAAATAAAATTGTAAATAATAATTTAGGTGATTTAACTGCAGGGGTTTGATTAATCAAACCCCTGCTGAAAATTAAACCAATGTTATTTGAGCAATAAATGCCGCAGCTTCGGAGTATATTTTACTTATAAAGGATTACTGTCATTTCTGTAGAAGGCATTCCTTGGGAATATTCCGGTTTATCGTCATTTAAAAATAAATATTATACATCCTCTACGAGGATGTATGGTTGATTTGGGTTATCCGGCAGTTACAATTATGAAACATCTACGATGTTTCATAAACATCGGCCTCGTAGAGCCTACCTTCGGCAGGCCGGCGCTTTGCTCGATGAAATTTATGGGCGCAATTCTTTTTAGACTCTAAGACATATTGTAATAAGATTTCGTCATCATTAAAGATTTTTCACACCGGTGCCAAAGCTCCTGGTTTTAATGATATACTTTCCTTCGTGCCTTAGCGACTTTTCGGCAAAACTATTTTTACTCGGCCGTAGATATTTTAAACGGCACTTTCAGCTTTTCCCAGCGCAGGTACGCAGTACACGACGTGCCGGCCAGATTATCAAAGCCGTACGACAGCCATTCCTGGAAAGGGGCCTCAACCGGCGTTACTTTTATCCTGAGCGCGTCTTCCTTCTCGTTATAAGTAAAGCTTCCCCAAAGCGTAGTATCCTTGTTGAATATTACTACCCATTCTTTGGGGGAGGGAATAAAGTCCATACTGTATTTGCCTGCGGGAAGTTTATGCCCGTCGACCGTAACATCCTTGCTGAAGTCGATAGTAGTGCACTCGTTAGCGCCGCCCCGCCAGGGGAAAGGCTTGTTATGCGATTCCTTATTTCCCGGCGCCATTCCGTAAGGCACAAGTCCTCCCCATATCTTTCTGCCCTTTACTCCGGGTCTGCTGTACGATATGTTTATATCGGTATCTATCCCGATCCTCTGGAATACTCCGGCTTTAAGGCTTAGGCGCGGCTTCTTCACTTTCTGCGCGAATGAGGCGGATGAGAAAGCAAAAAAGAGAAGCAGGGAGAATGAGAAAAAGGAAATGAAGAAAAGTTTTTTACGATCCATAACATCCTCCTATGTAGGTTTAATTGTTATAAATACAAAAGTGACAATTAATTTGAAACCGTAAATAAACAGCAGCTTAACACCGGCAGGAAAGGATAGCCCGTAAGCCGGAATTAACCGCGATATTTTTGAATGCTTGATATATTATATTGATAAAGACTGTCCGCCGAACAGAGATTTAACCGCTTATTTGAACGCCGGCATAATAAGTATATTCTTTTAATAATTCAATAAAATTATAACTGCTAAGACGCCGCCGCTTTCTGCATTCAGCAGTCATTCTTCCCGTATTATTTCCGGACGCCGGTTAGTTGAATTCCTCTGTTTTTCAAGGCGTCAGGTAACCCGCCGTTAAAAATCGATTCATGTGGCCACAGTTACTGCCACGTTGCCCTTCTTATGTCCCTGCTCCACGTATCTGTGAGCTTCGGAAATCTGCTCAAGCATGTAGCATCTGTCGATTACCGGTTTATATTTTCCCCCCTCAATAAGTCCTTTAATAAAAATCAAATCATCTTTGCGTTCCAGCGACATTCCTCCTATAACTCTTTTACCGCCGCTGAAAAAAAAGCACAGGTCCTTTAGAAGCGAGAAGGGGGGAATATGCACGGCGTTCAGAAAAATTCCTCCCTGATTCAGTTTCTTAACGCATGCGAAGAAAGGTATCCGGCCGACGGTGTCGTAAATAAAGTCGAAAGTTTTTGTGCTATTTAAAAACTCGTTTTTCGTGTAATCCAGAACCTCGTCTGCACCGAGAGATTTTACTAGTCCAAGATTAACTGTGCTGCACACCGCCGTAACTTCCGCGCCGAAATATTTTGCGAGCTGAACGGCTGCGGTTCCAAGGCTTCCGGAAGCGCCGTAGATTAAAACTTTATTTCCTCGGCTGACGTTTCCTTTTCTCAGGAAGTGCAGGGAGGTAAGAGTTCCGAACGGAACAACAGCAGCCTCTTCGTAAGATACATTCGAAGGCATCTCGGCGAGCACCCCGTCTTCTGAAACGCATACGTACTCGGCGTATGTGCCGAAATCCAATACTGTGGAACCGAAGACGCGGTCGTTCTTTTTGAAGAGCCTCGCGTCTTTACCGGCCTCTTCTATTATTCCCGCGAAATTAACTCCGAGTATAGGTCTTTTAGGCTTTAAAAATCCGTTAATAATCCTTACAATAAACGGATCGGCTTTTCTCATGCGCACGTCGCCCGATGTTACTACCGTAGCGCAGACTCTTATCAATACTTCATTATTTTTTGGAACCGGTTTATCAACTTCCTTTAGCTGAAGAACTTCGGGCGGTCCGTATCTTGTGTAAACAGCGGCTTTCATGTATACTCCTATTTATAAATTTAATTTAATTACTCAAACTAACCTTTTATTCAGTCGTCAACTTTACGCTTCGAGAAAAATGATTAAGTCCTTTTATGACGGCTCATCCTGTATGACCGACAGTAATGACCACGTTGCCTTTCTTATGCCCCTGATCCACGTACCCGTGCGCATCTTTAATATTTTCAAGCGGATATTTTCTGTCGATTAAAGGCTTGTACTCTCCGTGCTCGATTAATTCTTTTATGAAAGCAAGGTCTCTGTTCTTTTCTTTTGCAGGCCTCATGCCTGTAAACGCGATAACTGCTTTTTTCCTGTTTGAAATTAAGGTCGACAGCATGCCGGCGAGAATTTTCAAGTTAATGACAGTTGTGAGATATATGCCGTTAGTCTTAAGTGATGTTTTGCATTCAAAGTAAGAGCTCTTTCCTACGGCGTCGAAAATAATATCGTAAGTCCGGCCGTTTTGTGTGAAGTCCTCCCGGTTATAGTCTATCACAGCATCTGCGCCGAACGCTTTGTCTGTAGCAGCGTTGGAGCCGCCGCACACTCCCGTAACTTCTGCGCCGAAGTATTTAGCAAGCTGCACCGCCGCGATTCCCACCGAGCCTGAAGCGCCGATAATAAGCACAGACTGGCCGGGAAGAATTTTGCCGTTGTCTCTGAGAAAGGGAAGGGCAGTTAATGCGCCGTAAGGAACTGATGCAGCTTCCTCAAAAGATAATTGAGCGGGCTTCAGCGCAAGAGGCGAGCTGCCGGGAATACAAATATATTCCGCATGCGCGCCGCCGTTCGCCTCTCCGAATACAGCATCGCCGGGCTTATAAAAAATAACATTCTTTCCTGAGGCAGCGATCTCACCGGCGAATTCCGTACCCAGCACAGTTGTCTTTGGCTTTACCGGACCAGTGGCCAGACGGGCAAAGACATCTTTTCCATTTCTGAAGATGCTGTCGACGGCTGTTACCGTTGTCGCATGAATTTTTATAAGGACTTCATTGTCTCCGGGAACGGGCTTCATCATTTCTTTTAATCTAATTACATCGGGCGATCCGTATTCGGTATAAACGGCTGCTTTCATTGTTTAATCCTTAAATTATAAATGATATTTAAATACAAACCTGATGCCGCAAAACTGCGCGGTTTACGGGCGCCGTATATACTTATGCCGCGCTTAACGGCCTATGCTGATCAGCCTTTTAATTCAGCCTTTCGACCTTCGCCTTCAGGTCATCTGGCATTCCGCCTGCGCGAACTATCGATTCTTTGCGCAAGTTTACCAGTCCCATATTGTAAGCCATAAAAAGCTGCTTAAATTTGGTTACATCATGACTCATGATACGGGCAGCGCTCAGCATAACGCGGCGCGGAAGACCACAGAAGTTTATAGATATTCTTATTTCAATCAGACTGTAAAATGAAGATGCTAAAATCAGCGGACACGATTATTTCCCTTTGTCCCGCACGAAGAAGAATGGAAGAGAATTTTGTTTCCCCGCATATGAAGTTATAACATTGAGCCAAATTATGCAAGGAAAGAGCCCGGATAAATGATATTTGTGCCGGATAATTCCGACCTGGCAGCAGTCTCATCTGCGGCTGCCGGCACGCTAATATCCGATAATTAATCCGCCGTGCAGGAGAATTAAAATTCAGCAATTTCATTGAGCTATTATTCCCTTGATTTCGCCGTCTTCCTTTTTCGCCGCTTACCGTGCTTCAACAAGCTGTTTCCGCAATTGATCATTATACTCTTCGAGCTGCATCTTCTTGCAGTTAAAATACTCGCCTTCCTAGGAGTAAGCTTTTTGTATACCCTTATTTTTTTTTATTTGGATAGTCGAATATCAAGCCGTGCGTTTTATCGCCGGGAAAGTCAGGAACCCAGCCGGGATTATTTTTCCGCTATCTAATCCGAGCTTATATGAACAATCACGGCTTTTACGCCTACGGCCTAAGAAGTAAAACGGTAATTTTCATACTATGTAAAAATCTCATCGGAAGTGATAAGAACGGTTTAGCCTCTGTCGAATTGGAGAGATGGCGGTCATATGTATGAGAGAGACTTGCTATACCTTCTTCCGTGCAAGCTTTCCGGAGACGTTCTTAGCAGGCTGTTTTTGCCCGAGAGTATTTTAAGTAAGGATTAAATTAAGGACGGTTCGAATGAAATCTAAATATGTACTTTACCGTAAAAGCAATTCGTGTTATTTTTCCGGTATAAATTAACGACTAATAATTCGGAGTACATTTTGAAAACAATTACCGGTCCGGTTGTTTTGCTGCTGCTGCCGCTGTTATTCTTTGCCGGCTGTTCATCAACCAAAGAAACGGTTAAAAAGGAAGCCCCTAAGGAAGAGGTGAAGGTCGAGAACAAGTAAATCATTAAAAATCTTGACTTTGAGGACCGCGCTTTGATGAAAGCCGAGCATGTAAAATCTATAGATAAGATAAGGTTCGATTACACTTCCAGCGGAAAGCTTGTGAACGGACATAAGATATCGCAGGTGCAGTACAATAAGAACGGATTCATGACCGCTACTGTCTTCTTCAACAGCAAGGGGAAAGTGGAATCTAAATACACTTACGATTACGACAACAAGGGTTTTAGGATATTAACTACCAGATATACGCCAAGCGGTACGGCAGATAAGAAATACACATACGATTACAACGAGTACGGCAACAAAACCAAAGCAATACGCTACAATATGAGCAATAAAATGGAGAAGTATTATTTATACAAGTACGATGACGAGGGCAATCTTACCGACGATCTATGGTATGACGCCGACGGCAAACTTGAGTATAAAATTATCAGTTATTACAATCCCTTGGGCGATAAAACGGAATCGGAAAGTTATAACGGCGACGGCGATCTGCAGAACAAATACGAATACAAGTACGACAACAAGGGGAATATCTTAGAGGAAGTTATTTTTGACAGCGACAACAGTGCCGTGGGTATTGTGCAGTATGTTTATAAATATTATTAATATTCTTTGGGATGAAGAAACTTAAGATAGGAACCTGCAGCTGGAAATACGATTCGTGGCGGGGGATAATTTATCCTGAGTCGTCGGAGATAAATTATCTTGCGGAATACTCAAAGCATTTTAAGACAGCGGAGATAGATCAGTGGTTCTGGTCGCTATTCCCTCCGGATAAAGCATTACTGCCGGATGTTCATCTGGCTGAAGAATACGCCGATTCAGTCAGCGATGATTTTCTATTCACAATAAAAGTTCCTAACTCAATTACTCTCACGCATTTTTACGATAGAAGCAAGAAAGGCCCGATGATAAAGAACCCGTACTTTTTATCGGAGGAATTGTTTAATGAGTTCTTAAAGTCGATAGAGCCGCTTAAGGAGAAGACCGGCTGTCTTATGTTTCAGTTCGAGTATCTGAATAAAGGCAAGATGAGCTCGCAGGGAGAGTTCAGAAAGCTCTTTTCCGAATTTCGTGAAAAGCTGGCGGGTAACATACCGCCGCTTGCGCTTGAGATAAGGAATCTGAATTATTTAAACGATACTTATTTCAAGTTTTTAAATGAACTTCAGATTGCGCATGTTTTTCTTGAGGGGTATTACCTGCCTCCGGCAGCTGAGATTTACTCAAAGTTTAAAGCTTATATAAAAGATTTTGCTGTTATAAGACTTCACGGGCCCGACAGGCAGGAGATGGAAAAGATAAGCGGTAAGAACTGGGACAGAATATATGTGAATCGCGACAGAGAGCTTGAGCGTACGGCTGAAATGATTATGGAAATTCAGATGAGGAAGGTAGATCTGTTTGTAAACGTAAACAATCATTTCGAGGGATCGGCTCCTCTGACAATAAAAAAGCTGGAAAAGTTAATACAAACTAAGAAAAGTTAAACTTTTTAGTCATTCAACAGTTGCATTGTGAAGGAATAAATATTATTTTTGAAAGCTAAAAATAAGCAAGGGCCCGTAGCTCAGTTGGTTAGAGCAGCTGACTCATAATCAGCGGGTCGGAGGTTCAAGTCCTTCCGGGCCCACAGAAAAAGCCTGCCCCGATAAGATCGGGACGG
>JBJKTB010000282.1:0-8392 GCA_046703345.1 Ignavibacteriaceae bacterium | reverse complement strand
TCCTTATCGCCTTCGATTACCCTTACGTGGACTCTTATATGATCTCCGGAATTGAAAGTCGGCATATCCGTCTTCGCCTGGTCCGGTAATATATTATTTAGGTTAACCATGATGTTCTCCGCTAATTATTATAACTTCTCCATTTTTCAGTTAAAATTCTCGACTGTTCTTCTTTCCACTTCTTAATTTCTTTTTCATTTCCGGAAAGAAGCACATCAGGCACACTCATACCCCGGTAATCAGCGGGTCTGGTATAATAAGGAGCTTCTATCTTCTCACCGTCCTGAAACGAATCGTCGAGAGCCGATTCGCTGTCATTAAGAACACCGGGTATAAGTCTTACAACCGCGTCTATAATAACGAGAGCCGGAAGCTCTCCTCCGGTAAGAACGTAATTGCCTATCGATATCTCGTCGGTAGCGAATCGTTCTCTTACGCGGTCGTCTATTTCCTTGTAGTGCCCGGTTACGAACAATATGTTCTCCGCAAGCGAAAGCCGGTTGGCCGTCTTTTGATCGAACAGCTTTCCTTTAGGCGTAGTGAATACTACGTGGCCGTAGTTTCTCTCGCTCTGGAGTTTCTCAATACATTCAAAGAAAGGCTCCGGTTTTAGCACCATGCCGGGCCCGCCGCCGAACGGCTTATCGTCTATCTGCCTGTGCTTGTCGTGTGCATAATCCCTGAGGTTATGCACAACTATCTCCACCTTGCCTTTGTTCTGCGCCCGCTTTATTATGCTTGTCTGAAGCGGACTAAAGAGAAGGTCGGGTACGGCGGATATTATGTCAACTCTCATCATCTTCGTAGAAATCCTCGCCCGGCTTAAGTATCAACATCTTTTTATCGGCATCGAAACTTTCAATAAAATCCTTCGCAGCCGGAATAAGAATTTCCCTGCCTTCGCTTTCAATAACATAAACGTCGTTGGCCGGATAACTTAAAACGTCTTTAATAATTCCGAACAAACTGCCGTTACGGTAAACCGCACTGCCTATCAGATCATGTATGAAAAACTGATCATCCGGCAGCTTAACAGCATTTTCGGAATCCACAAATATCTCTTTTCCTACCAGTACGGCGGAGTCATACTCCGAATCAAAATTCCTGAATTTAATAAAAAAGGAATTTTTCTCCTTTTTAACCCCCTCCACAAAAAATTCTTTCATGTCGTCGAAGAAGTCTATGTATACTTTCTCCAATCTGAAGAATCTCTCGGGAAAATCCGAAAAAGAGTTTATTTTAACTAAACCTTCTTTACCAACTACCGAAACAATTTTGGCAATCAGGAAATAGTCGTCCCGGCGCAACGCCTCAATCCAATATTTCTAAGATGGCTCTCTTCCCCTCTTTGGCGGCAATGGCCGTTAAAAGAGTTCTCATTGCCTGAGCCGTTTTCCCTTGCTTTCCGATAACTTTTCCAACGTCATCGGCCTGTACTTTCAATGAAAGCACAATTTTGTTTTCCTCAGGATTTTTTTCCTCGATAGAAACGTTATCGGGATTATCCACAAGGTGTTTAGCAATAAATTCAATGAATTCTTTCATAGAAAGAAGCCTCCTATTTTACAGCACGGGAGCTTATAGAAATATTGTACAGCGAAACCGCCCGAACGGAGGTATTGATCTACCCTTTTACTCTCCGGCCGAAGGATTCTCTTCAGAAGCAGCGCCCTTTACTTCTGCCGTACCTTCTTCATTGTTTTCCACTTCCTGTTTGCTGGCCTTTTCTTGTGAAACGACTTCTTCTTTGGCTTTTTTCTTCGAACCGTTCTTTGCCTTCGCCTCTCGCATCTTTGCCCAGTTCTCCATCTCAGCCTGAATTTGATCTTCCGCCAAACCTTTTTTTACTAATTCCCTCTTAAGGATGATGCCTTTTTGACTTAAGAGACTTTTAACGGTGTCTGTAGGCTGTGCGCCTACGTTCAACCAGTAAAGAGCCCTGTCTTCCTTTATATCCAAGGTAGCAGGGTCAGTTAAAGGGTTGTACAATCCGATCGCTTCAAGGAATTTTCCGTCACGAGGGGATCTTGAGTCAGCCGCTACAACTTTGTATATCGGTTGTTTTTTCTTTCCAATTCTTCTTAATCGTAACTTAACTGCCAAGTTTTTTGAACCTCCAGAATTTATTCACTGTTTCAATTAAATTTGAATTTATTCATCAATGAGTCGTTAAATCCTCTCTTGGATAACTGGCTCATCATCTTCTGCATTTCGCCGAACTGCTTGATAAGCCGGTTTACTTCCTGTATGGAAGTGCCGCTTCCCCTTGCAATCCGCTTTCTGCGCCCGCCGTTCAGTATCTTAGGAGTGGAGCGCTCCTCCAGTGTCATTGAATTTATAATTGCTTCAACTTTTACGAGCGCGTTATCGTCTATTTTCGCGTTTTTTATCTGCGATCCCAGCCCGGGTATCATCCCCAGCAGAGACGATAAAGAACCCATTTTCTTAATTGCTTTAATTTGCTTAAGAAAATCGTCAAAATCAAATTTATTTTTCCTTAATTTCTCTTCGAGCTTCTCGGCCTCCAGCTCGTCAAAACTCTCCTGCGCTTTCTCAACCAGCGTTACTACGTCGCCTTTTCCCAGTATGCGCGATGCCATTCTGTCCGGATGAAATGCCTCCAGCGCGTCCAGCTTTTCTCCGTTGCTAACATACTTAATTGGCTTGCCCACAACCGACCTTATCGACAGAGCCGCGCCGCCTCTTGAGTCGCCGTCTAGTTTTGTAAGAACAATACCGTCGTAATTTACGCGCTCGTTAAATGCCTTGGCCGAGTTCACTGCATCCTGCCCCGTCATCGAATCCACAACGAACAGAGATTCGGTCGGATTTACTATCTCCTTTATATCCGCAACCTCTGCCATCATCTCTTCGTCTACGTGAAGCCTTCCGGCAGTATCGACGATTACTGTATCTATGCCGTTCTCTTTAGCGTACTTTAAAGATTCACGCGCTACTTTCCTCGCATCTTTTTCCTCGAGAGAAAATACGGGAACCGATATCTGTCCGCCCAGCATTTTAAGCTGTTCTATAGCGGCGGGACGGTAAATGTCTGCCGCTACAAGCAGTACTTTTCTTCTGCTGTCTTTTAATTTCTTCGCCAGCTTTGCGCTGAAGGTTGTCTTTCCGGAGCCCTGAAGACCCACTATAAGAAGCGGCGTTATCCCGGATGCGTTCAGCTTAATCTCCGTCTGGCTGCCTCCCAGCAGCTCAGTCAGTTCGTCAAATATTATCTTCGTTATAAGCTGCCCCGGCGTAATCGAAGTAATTACTTCCTGGCCGAGCGCTTTAGCCGAAACGTTGTCTATAAATTCTTTTGCTACTTTATAGTTTACGTCGGCATCCAGAAGCACACGCCTGATTTCCCTCAGCGTGTCGGAGATGTTCTTCTCCGTCAGTTTTCCCTGGCCGCGTATCTTCTTAAGCGTCGAGTCTAATTTCTGGGATAAATCTTCAAACATTCTTAACTACCGCAATATCATACAATATCATAATTTATTCAATACTTCCGTCAGCCTTCTTTCAGTGCGTTAGCTCCTGATACAATTTCCAGTATTTCCTTGGTTATTGCGGCCTGTCTTTCTTTGTTGTACTTAAGCTGCAGCGTCCTTATTAATTCCTTCGCGTTGGTTGTGGCGTTGTCCATTGCCGTCATCTTTGCGCCCTGCTCGGAAGCGTTAGATTCCAGTAGCATTCTCCAGATCTGAGCCTTCAAATGCTTGGGAAGAAGGTAATTGAATATGGATCTCTGGTCAGGTTCGTAAATATAATTGGGAGTATTTACTTTTTCTTCTTCTGTTTTAAGTTGTATGGGAACGGGCAAAAACTGTTCAACTACAATTTTCTGCTGTATTATAGATTTGAATTCGTTGTAGATGATTATAACCTTATCGTATGTGCCGTTTAAATAACCGGCGATAAGCTCTTCATAGATTGCTAGTGCGGACTCGTAACCGAGGTTGGAGAATATTCCTTCTTTTCTGAAAGCAATATTGAAGTCCCGCTTGCCGAAAAAATCGGCCCCTTTCTTGCCTATGCAGAACAAACGATAGTTAATCTTGTTGGGAAGAAGCTCCTCGTTAATATAACGGTTGGCTTCTCTAATGATGTTGGTGTTGAACGCGCCGCATAATCCCCTGTCGGCTGTTATTATTGCTAAGGCTGCGTTCTTAACTTCCCTCTGCTTGAGGAAAGGATTGTTGTTAAGATCAAATTCGGTAACAAGATGAGAAAGCATCTGGAATATCTCGCGCGCGTAAGGCCTCGCGTTTATTACAGACTCCTGCGCTCTTCTTAACTTCGCGGCGGCAACCATCTTCATGGCTTTGGTTATCTGCTGCGTGTTCTGAACGCCCTTTATCCTTCTCTTTATGTCCCTTAGTGTAGCCATTATTTATTAAATATTATGTTTTAGGCTTTTGCTTTAAATACGTCTAATAATTCTTTTGCGCCCTTCTTAATCTGAGCTGTCGTGTCGTCGCTAATCTGCTTTTCTTTTCTGATGTTCTCAAGCACCTGGGCGTAATTCACTTCAAAATATTCCTGCGCTTCTTTTATGAATGCCGGAACTTCATGAACCGGTATATCGTCAAGATAACCGTTGGTTCCCATGAATATGCTTACAACCTGCTTTTCTACAGGAACCGGCGAGTACTGCCCCTGCTTAAGGAGTTCTACCAGCCTTGCGCCTCTTTGAAGCGTCCTCTGCGTTGCTTTATCGAGATCGGAGCCGAACTTGGCGAAAGCCTCCAGTTCCCTGTACTGCGCGAGATCAAGCTTAAGAGTGCCTGCAACTTTCTTCATCGCTTTTATCTGAGCGTTTCCGCCCACGCGCGATACGGAAATACCTACGTTAATCGCAGGCCTTACGCCAGCGTTGAACAGGTTCGACTCCAGATATATCTGACCGTCTGTAATAGATATAACGTTGGTCGGAATGTAAGCTGAAACGTCTCCCTGCTGTGTTTCTATTATGGGAAGAGCGGTTAAGCTTCCCCCGCCTAGATCTTCGCTAAGCTTGGAGGCTCTCTCTAAAAGTCTCGAGTGAAGATAGAAAACGTCTCCCGGGTATGCTTCGCGTCCGGGGGGTCTCCTTAGCAGCAGCGAAAGCTCTCTGTAAGCTGCGGCCTGTTTGGAAAGATCGTCGTACACAACAAGAGCGTGTCTTCCGTTGTCCCTGAAAAACTCTCCTAACGTAGCTCCGGAATATGGAGCTATAAACTGAAGAGGAGCGGGTTCGGACGCGGCTGCCGATATTACGGTTGTATAATCCATTGCGCCGGATTCCTGAAGCTTGGCAACTACCTGAGCGATGGTTGAGCTCTTCTGCCCTATGGCTACGTAAATACAGTAAACCGGATTAACGCCGAGTTTCTTAGCTTCTTCGGTGTGGGTATATTTCTGATTGATAATGGCGTCGACCGCAACCGCGGTTTTACCGGTCTGCCTGTCGCCGATAATAAGCTCTCTCTGCCCGCGGCCTATCGGTATCATTGCGTCGATGGCTGTAATACCTGTCTGCAGCGGCTCTTTAACTCCCTGTCTCTGAATAACGCCGAGAGCCTTTCTTTCTATAGGCAAATAGTTTTTACAGTTTATCGCTCCCTTTCCGTCAATGGGTATTCCGAGCGGAGTGATAACCCGTCCCAGCATCTCTTCTCCCACAGGCATGGAAGCGACGCGTTTGGTTCTCTTTACAATATCGCCTTCTTTAACGAGACTTGATTCGCCGAAGAGAACGCAGCCAACGCTGTCCTCCTCCAGGTTCAACACCATGCCGAACACATCGTTCGGAAACTCCACGAGTTCGCTCGCCATTACTTTCGAAAGGCCGTATACGCGGGCAATACCGTCGCCTACCTGCAGCACGGTGCCTACGTCGTATATATCGGCTTCGCTCTCGAATCCCGACAGCTGTTTCCTTAATATCGCTGATATCTCATCCGGTCTTACTTCAGCCATGTTGTTTTTTCCTTTTTAATTCTCTTTTTAGTTCAATGTAGCGCCGCCGCTGAGAAACTGCTTCTTAAGCAGCTCAAGCTGATGCTTCAGCGAAGCATCGTAAACGGTGTCGCCGATCCGGGCTATGAACCCTCCTATCACGGAGGCGTCCTGTCTGAAGGTTATCTTCACCTTCTTGTTCAGATAACTTTCGAACTTCTGCTTTAACTGAGCTTCCTGGTCGCCGGTTAATTGCTCAGCTGCGCTTACTTCCAGCTCAACTATTCCAAGCTCCTCGTCGCGGAGCTTAAGATATATATCGGCAATGCTTTCAAGAAGATTCTCTCTGTTTTTCTGAACAAGGAATCTTAAAAAGTTCATTGTGTCGGCATTAACTTTCGATTTAAAGATTCCTTCAAGTATCGCCGTCTTTGTACCCGGCTTAACAACCGGATTAGACAATGCAAGCGAAAGCTGCCTGCTTTCTTTTAAAGCGGAAGCTATAAGCCGAACGTCTGCTGAAACCTGTTCCTGAATTTTCTTTTCCTTTGCGGAACCCAGCAGCGACGATGCGTACCTGTATGAAACCTTGTATTCGCTCATTATTAATTCTTAGTTATCTCGCCGATGTACTTGTTTACTAATTTTTTCTGCGTTTCTTTATCGAGATTCTCACGCATAATTTTTTCAGCCGCGTTAACTGCAATTTCCGCCACCTGATTCTTAAGCTCGTCGAAAGCCGCGTCCTTCTTTCTTTCTATTTCAGCCGTTGCGTCCTCAATAATCTTGCGAGCCTGATCCCTGCTTTCCTGTATCATCTGCTCTTTAAGCTTTTCCGCGTACGCGCGGCTTTGATTGATTATCTGTTTAGACTCTTCCTCCGCCTTTGCCAGGTTAGCCTGGTTCGCGTCAAGCACCTGCTGAGCTTCCTCTTTGGCCTTAACGGCTTTGTCGAGTGATTCCTTGATAGCGGTTTCCCTCTGTTCCAGAGCCATAAGTATCGGCTTCCAGGTGAACTTTTTTAGGATGATAAGAAGAAATACGAATGTTACTACCGTCCAGAAAATTACGCCCGGGGAAACTTCCAACAGATTACTGCCGCCTTCGGAGGCCATCGCTAATACAGATAAACTAAAAGCATATAACATTGTTTCTTTTCCTATTTTAAAATGATAAAGCGGAAAATAAAACCTGCGCCGGTTAATCTTCTCGAATTAGGCAGATTTGAAAGCTAAAAGAATACAAATAACTAAACCGAAGAACGCAACGCCTTCGATAAGAGCTGCCGCAATAATCATCGCGGTTCTGATAGGCGCAATCGCTTCCGGCTGCCTGCCCATCGCTTCCAAAGCCTGACCGGCCAGCTTACCGATTCCTAAACCAGCTCCTATAACTACAAGTCCGGCACCCAAACCGGCGCTCAACCATCCTAGATCCATTTTTGTCTCCTTAGAATTTATAGATTATAAATTAAAAGTATTAATGATCGCTATGTTTTGCCATCCCTATGAACAGCGCTGTAAGCATAGTGAACACGTAAGCCTGAATAAAGGCTACCAGCAATTCGAGTAATTCTATGAATAACGTAAAACCGACCGATACCGGCGCTACGTAAAATGTATGCATTATAAAAATAAGCCCGACGAGAGAAAATATTACAATATGCCCGGCTATCATGTTTGCGAAAAGACGAACGCACAATGCGAACGGCTTTGTGAAAAGTCCTATCAGCTCAATAACCGCCATGATAGGAACTATCATAACCGGCATGCCCGACGGAACTAAACTCTTCAGATATTTAAATACTCCGTGCTGCTTCATACCGGCATACTGAATAACGAAGAAAGATATTACAGCCAGTGTGCCGGTTACGGCAATGTTGCCCGTAACAACTATTAAGTTCGGCATGGGTACTAGTCCGAACAGATTACAAAACAGTATGAAGAAAAACAAGGTAAGCATGTAAGGCATGTACGATTCGTAACCGTGCCCTATAGAAGGCTTTACGATCTCGTCTCTTACAAACTCTATGAATATTTCGAAGATATTTCCGATTCCCTTTGGAATTAGCGATTTTTTGTACCCGCGCGCCGCCAGAAGTCCTACTATGATCAGCACAACAGCTACTACCCACATAATAAATATATCGCGGGTAATGGATAAGTCCATCCCTAAAAGTTCTATGTGAGGCAGATAGAGCTTCCCCAATGGGCCGAATCCGACGTAATTGGCATCCAGAACATGATGCATGATCCAGCTCGGGTCGCTGCTGCTTTCGGCAACTTTCTTAACTGTGTCTGCCGCAGCCAATGTTTCGCCTGCTTTGTAAAACAACATAAACTTTTAATTCTAGCCTTGCCTGATGTTTAGAAATATTACTTCGATTATAAGGTAATAAACGTAAAAAATTAGAACTGAAAATATAAAACTATTCTCATTTATATCCAAAAAC
>JBJKTB010000281.1:0-5656 GCA_046703345.1 Ignavibacteriaceae bacterium | reverse complement strand
TCGGAAAAGAAGATTGATGCCGGTAATGTTTTTACTGCAGAGTGCTCGGAAATCATAAACATTATCGAAAGAGAGAAACCTGATTTCATACTGACGGATTTTAAAGAGCCCGTAAACGGAAATGACGATATGTTGACAATTCTGCAGAGCTTGGATGGCGATGTCCGTTTACGGGTTGCTTTACTTTCACCTACTGAAATGCTTTTTGTTTTCGTACAGGGTATTTTCTTAAAAATTCAAAAATTCTATAACAGCCATTCCGGAAAACCGCGCCGCCCGAAACAAATGACCGGGGCATTTGTCAGAAGGTAAGCCGATCTGTTTATGACTTCCTTATTTTTTCCCGTATTTAGTATAAAATCCTTTTTTAATATAAATTTGTTGTGGTAATTTCTATTTTCCCGGAAAATTCGGATTAGATAAAAAAACATTCGTTTAAATTTTGTAATTGAATATCCGAATTGTCCGGAATAAAATCGGGGAAAAAATATGGATACCCACATGACTATTGTACAGGTAATACAATTAATGCTCGCGCCCGGATTGATGATTTCGGCATGCGGACTTCTGCTTCTCGGCATGAACAATAAATACTCTCTCGTAGTAAACCGCATTCGCCTGCTTAACGAGGAGAGAAGAAAATTCTTCAGCAAAGCCGGCGAACGCGATTTTCAGTACGAAGAAAACGTGAGGCTCGAAAGCATTTCTCTGCAGCTTTCAGAACTCGCGCAAAGAGTTAAACTTGTAAGAAACGCGGTGCTGTCTTACACGATAGCCGTCGCATTTTTTGTTCTTACTTCTCTTTTTATCGGAATCCAATACATGTCGGATACTGAGCAGTTTAGCTATCTTGTCACTGCGATGTTCCTGGCGGGAATGGTTCTTGTTTTGATCGGAGTGATTTACGCGGCTTACGAAACAAAGAAAGGCTACGATATAATTCATCTCGAAGTAAAGATAGATGAGTGAAGGCGAGAAATATTCGCCGGAAGATCTTCTCAGGCCTGAGACTATGATACGGCTTTACGCTTCGGGCGCATTCCCGATGGCCGACGAAGAAACCGGCGAGATAAATTGGTATCTTCCTGAAACTCGAACCGTTATTCCGCTCGACAATTATAACATCCCCCGGTCGCTGAAAAAAATCTTAAATGATTCCGACTTCGAGATTGAATACGATACTGATTTTATCTCGGTAGTTAAAGGCTGCGCCTCGCGAGATAAGACGTGGATATCGGAGGAACTTATTAAAGCGTACCTCCGCCTGAAAGAACTGGGATTCGTTCATACGGTTGAGACAAGGATAGGCGGAAAACTTGTGGGCGGTTTGTACGGAATAAGCTACAGAGGCGCGTTCTTCGGCGAATCGATGTTCTCGGTTGTTCCGCAGGCTTCCAAAGTTGCGCTGGCCAATTTACTGAAACACCTGAACGAAAAAGGCTTTGTTATGCTGGATGTTCAATTCATGACGGAGCACTTACGAATGTTCGGCGCTGTGGAAATAAGTTTTGAAGAATACAACGGACTTCTTAAAACAGCTTATACAAGAGAGAGCAGATTTTAACGGCCGCATTAACAAGTTAATTGCTGCGGCCGGAAAAGTTTTAATAATTTCTATTTAATAAGTATCAGTTCCTTCTGAGGCTTGGAAATAAATTCGCATCCGTTTTTAGTAACTACAACTTCCTCTTCCATCGTAACCGTACCGTAGCCTTCCACCGTTAACCTGGGCTCGATAGTATAAATCTGCGATTCCTCCAGTCTCATAAACGGCGTTTCACCGTATTTTTCCCATCGCGGCAGAAGTCCGCCGCCGCCGTCGTGCGCTTCTCTGCCAACCTGATGACCGAGTCCGTGGGGAAATTCTTCATAACCGTTTTTAACTATATAGTTCCTTGCGATGTCGTCCATTTCGCAGCCGAGTACTCCGGGTTTTATCCCGTCGGCAACCTTTTGAATTGCGTCTCTCAATACGTTGAATCCTCTTACTACTTCTTCGGGAGCCTTGTCTTCGTTTTCTCTCAATACATACCATGTTCTTTGAAGATCGGAGCAGTAGCCTTTATACTTTATTCCGAAGTCCACGTTTACTAGATGACCTCTTGCCACTTTGGTTTGTGAAGGTCCGGAATGCGCGCTGCCGGCTTCAGGACCTGTGAATACAGCCGGGCAATGATCTTCTTCCCACGCAAATCCGTAGCCTCTTTCCACCGTTGCTTTTTTTATGAAAGCCGCGATCTCCTGCTCGGATTTTCCCGGGCTGATAAACCCGGTCATCAAATCGAAAATATCGAGTGTAAGATTAACAGCTTCTTTCATGATGTGAAGCTCGGCCGCGGTTTTCCTTCCCCGTAATGCCGATATTATTTCTTCAGAAGAAATCAGCCTGCTGGTGAACGGCGTATCGCTTAAAATATCCTGAAGCATAAGAAACATGCCATGGGTTAATCCGTCGGCCAGATTTGAATTCTTAGAATAGTTAACGGCTATCTTGGAGGGATTTTTCTTTTCCAAGTAATCAAGAAGATTTTCTTTAATGCCTTTTACGTAACCGATAAGATTCGCGTAAAGGCCTGCTGTTTTGAAAGTGTCGATATCCAGCGAACCGACAATGGCGGTAGTTTCTCCGTCTTTATTAATTATAAAAGCCGAAGGCCAGGTGCATCCGTTGCCCACAACCATGTCCATCGCAGGATCTTTTATATTGCCGCTTTCCCTCACAAAGGTCATCCACATATCTACATCTTTTTCATTAAGTATTCGAACTGCCTGTTCAATTTTTTGCCTGATTAGTTCTCCCGCCATCAAACACCTCTCAAATTTTAACAAAAAAAGAATAATTGTTATAAAATGTACCAAATAAAGGAGAAATATACTATTTGCGTTAATTATGTATTATCTTCTTAAAAATTAAGACGCCGGCTTCTGAACTCCTTTAAAAATAACGTTTAAAACGTTCAGCGGCTTAAATTTCTATCATGCTAACTCTTTTTATAGCATAAAGATAAAAGAAGGGCTCTAAGTTTTTTATTTAATTAATCGCTAAGTTTATTCAAATGTTTTTATTAATTCTGGAAGAAAGAGGAACGTCTGCTTGAGTCTTCCGCCGGTAAACGCAAAAGTGAGCGCGGGAAATAATCCAGGGTTGTCATTTAATATCCTTCAGCTACTCCGTTATATTGAGAAGTATATAAAGACGCGGCCCGGATTAAGAATAAACGATAAATTCAGAGTGAGATATTTGTATCCTTCCTTCATCTTAGCTCTAAATTCATCTTCAAAAATAAGAAGCATTATCTTATCCTCCTCAAACCTTTTAGTTCCTTCATATCTTCCGGAAAATAAGTCAATTAAATTTTTAATCAATATAAAAAGTTGAGAGTTTATCATGTCTGATTACACAGAAAAATTATTGGCCGAAGTTAGGGCTAAAAATCCGAACGAGCCCGAATTTCATCAGGCCGTTGAAGAGATAGTTGAATCGCTGGATGTAGTGCTGGAGCGCCATCCCGAATACCGCTCCGCCAGAATACTTGAAAGAATGGTTGAACCGGAACGGGTAATCATGTTCCGCGTACCCTGGATGGACGACCAGGGAGATATTCATGTTAACCGCGGTTTCCGCATCGAGATGAACAGCGCTATCGGTCCTTATAAAGGAGGCTTAAGATTCCACCCGTCGGTAAATCTCGGCATCTTAAAGTTCCTTGCGTTCGAGCAGGTCTTTAAAAACAGTTTAACAACTCTTCCGATGGGCGGCGGCAAAGGCGGCTCGGACTTCGATCCCAAAGGGAAAAGCGATAACGAGGTAATGCGCTTCTGCCAGAGCTTTATGACCGAGCTGTTCAGGCATATCGGTCCGCATACCGACGTGCCTGCAGGAGACATCGGCGTTGGAGGAAGAGAGATCGGTTTTCTCTTCGGCCAGTACAAAAGACGTCGCAATGAATTTACCGGCGTGCTTACGGGCAAAGGCTTAAACTGGGGCGGCTCGCTTATACGTCCCGAGGCTACGGGATACGGCGCCGTTTACTTCGCGCAGGAAATGCTGAAGACAAAGGGCGAGGATATTGAAGGAAAGACGTTCGCCGTTTCAGGTTTCGGAAACGTGGCGTGGGGCGCAGTACAAAAAATAAATCAGCTCGGCGGTAAAGTTGTTACCCTTTCAGGACCCGACGGATTTGTTTACGACAAAGACGGCATCAGCGGAGATAAGATAGACTATATGCTGAAGCTTCGGGCAAGCGCAAACGACAGAGTTAAAGATTACGCCGACGAGTATAAAGTAGAATTCCATGCAGGCAAGCGCCCCTGGGGAATAAAGGTAGATGTTGCTATGCCGTGCGCCACGCAGAACGAAATATTTGAGGACGACGCAAAAGATCTTCTTAAGAACGGATGCAAGTGCATCTGCGAAGCGGCCAATATGCCTACAACGCTTGAGGCTTATAAAATATTTAAGCAGGCAGGCGTACTTTTTGCTCCGGGCAAAGCGGCTAACGCCGGCGGCGTGGGAGTTTCCGGATTAGAGATGTCGCAGAACAGTATGCGTCTCCCATGGCCCAAAGAAGAGGTCGATCACAGGCTTCATCAGATTATGTCCAAGATTCACGATACATGCCTTGCCACATCCGAAAGATTCGGAACGCCGGGCAATTACGTTAACGGCGCAAACATTGCCGGCTTCTTAAAAGTTGCCGACGCGATGCTGGATCAGGGATTGGTTTAATCAGGATAATTATTAATTTTAGGTATTCCTATAAGGCTGACTACTCGGGATTTAAATAATGTTCGAAAAAACGAAAATTATCTCTATGGAAAAATTCAATGTTTTAAACATAGAGGACATTTTCAGCAGCCGTATCAAAGAATTTCAGAAACTGATGAAATACAAGATACGGGAGATTCTTCTGGTCTCGAGTCTTTACGACTATTATCTTTTCGAGGAGGACGGAAGACTCTATGAGCTGATCCGTCAGGAATACCAGGTTTTAAATTTAAGCCAGGCGCCGGAGATAACCCACGTTACCACCGGCACCGAAGCCTTTGAACTCGCTCTTCAGGATAATCATTTCGATCTTATAATCAGCACTTTGCATATCGAAGATATGCACGTCATCAAATTTGCGCAGATGATACGCAAAGCCGGCCTGAACGCCCCTATCATCCTTCTGGCATATGACAACCGCGAGAGAAAAGAATTAGTTGCAAACTACGATACATCGATTTTCGACAGAATTTTTATCTGGCAGGGAGACTATAGACTTCTCATCGGTATAATAAAGTACGCCGAAGACAGAATGAACGTAGAGCTCGATACCTCCGCGGTCGGAGTTCAGGTGGTTATCCTTGTTGAAGACAACGTAAAATTTTATTCTTCTTATCTTCCTCAAATTTATACCGAAATATTTAATCAGTCTCAGCGGCTTATAAGCGAAGGAATAAATCTTACGCATAAGTTCCTTAGAATGAGAGCGCGTCCAAAGATTCTTCTTTGTACTACTTACGAAGAGGCGTGGGAATACTACACTAAATACGAAGATTATATTCTGGGTATTATCACAGACAGTAATTTCAGGCACTTCGGGATGCGTGATCCTGAAGCAGGACTGAAGTTCGCTAGAAACGTTAAAGCCCAGCACAAAGATATTCCTAT
>JBJKTB010000280.1:0-9857 GCA_046703345.1 Ignavibacteriaceae bacterium | reverse complement strand
TTCATAAACAATAAACACGGCGGCTTTAATGACGAAGGGGATGCAGTTTCTATCAGCGGAATGCTTTTTCAGCCTGATGCAGTATGGTTCGGTACCGATGAATTCATCTCGGAAAAAAATCCCAGATTTAACGTTGGCGGAATTTATAGATACAACAGGCAGCATAGTTGGCTTAGAATATCCGATAAAGACGGTCTCCCAGCCAACGGCATATACTGCATAGCTCGTACGGGCCAGATGATTTGGGCTGGAGTTTATTCCTTCAGCATGAATGAGAAAAGAGATTACGGAAAAGGGCTGGTGCTTATCGACCGCGAATCTGGAAAAGTAACACCCATTGACCTTAATGAAATCAAAATTAATTCGTCTAAAATATTATCAATGTATTTCGACGGCAGCAACATGTGGCTCGGCACCGACAACGGTTTGTGTAAAATTGTAATTGAAAATCCGCTTGCCCGCTGGAACGGTAAAAAATCGGATGACCGCATTGACAAGTCTCGATCGAGGAGAAGGTAAAATTATCCGATCCTTCAAACACTGGAGTGTTTAAGTTAAATCTTAAATTATTTAAATGATGTCATCTTCTTAATAGTTCATTTATTAGACGAGTCTCTTTCCGGCAACTTTTTTTATAGCTATTTTTAACAGTTAAATTTTCGGGATTTCAAAATGGTATCATTTACTGAGAGCGAGTTAACAGAACTCAAAGAGCGCTTCAAGGATCTAAAAATAGCCGTGGTCGGCGATATGATGCTTGACGGTTATTTCTGGGGCGATGTAAAAAGGATTTCGCCTGAAGCGCCGGTGCCGGTAGTTGAAGTTGAAAATGAATTTTTCAGATTCGGAGGCGCCGCAAACGTTGCGCTTAATATTCTTAAGCTCAGCGGCCAGCCCGTTCCGGTGGGAGTAATCGGCTATGATAATTACGGCACCATATTTTCTTCTCTTTTAGAAGAGCAGGGAATCTCGAGCGAAGGAATAATTATAGACGAGGACAGACCCACTACTACCAAAACCAGGGTAATTGCGGACAGCCAGCACGTTGTGCGAATTGATAAAGAAAGCAAAGAGTATCTCAGTCAGGAAATCGAAACGAAGATATATAACTTCCTCGAAAAAAATATTAAGCAGCTAAACGGAATTATACTTCAGGATTACAATAAAGGCGTACTTACCCCGGGCCTCATTAAACAGATAATCGAACTGGCCGGCAAGCATAAAGTATTAATTACGGTTGATCCTAAATTCAACAACTTTTTTGAATATAAAAATGTTACAGTCTTTAAGCCGAACCGGAAAGAGGCGGAAGACGTGCTCGGGATGAAAATTAAAAGCGACGAAGACATAAACAATGTTGGAAGAAAGCTTTTTGAAAGACTTAATGCAAAGTACATACTTTTAACTCTTGGAGAAGGAGGAGTGGCGATTTTCGAAGGCGGTAAAGAAGGAAAGCGCATGGCTACCAAAGCCCGCAAAGTTGCAGATGTTTCGGGCGCGGGAGATACGGTTATTTCCACTCTAACAATGGGCCTTGCCTCGGGGGCGGGTATACTTGAAGCATCATATCTGGCTAACTACGCCGGCGGACTTGTATGCGAAGAAGTAGGAATAGTGCCGATTGAAATCGATAAACTTTTCGAAACAATTTTAAGAGAGAGCAGATGAACGCCGTTAAGACAAGAGAAGAATTAAAGATTATAAGAAAGAAACTCAAGGATGAAAATAAGAAGGTGGTATTTACTAACGGCTGTTTCGATCTCATTCATGCCGGACATGTTGACTATCTGGTAAAATCCAAATCGCTCGGAGATGTGCTTATTGTGGGCATAAACAGCGATTCATCGACCAAAAGAATAAAAGGCGACAAAAGGCCAATCCTAAAACAGGATGAGAGGGGCTTCGTAATTTCAAATTTAAAACCGGTAGATTATGTTACGTTCTTTGATGAAGATACTCCGGCCGAACTTATTGCGGATCTTATACCTGATATACTGGTAAAAGGCGCCGACTGGTCGATTGAGAATATAGTCGGTCGCGATATTGTGGAAGCTAACGGAGGAGAGGTAAAGACCATAAAATTTGTGAACGACCAGTCAACTTCTAAAATAATAAGCTCTATTTTGGAGAAATATAAGAGTTAATCCATTTTACCTATCTGATTTTTTCGCTATTTTATCCCGAACATTAATCGAAAATCGGCCGTTGAGAAGTCATTTTGTCCCGGCCGGTTTACGATATTTGCGGTACATAATTGAATAGACTTCCTTTGACAGAAAAAAAAGAAAATATAAAGAAAAAGCGAACCCTGCTTCAAAGAATTGTTAAAGTATTTCTTTACTCGGGAATAGCTTTGCTTTTCGTTGTCCTCATTGCCTTCGGATTCAGTCAGACCTCAACCTTCCGGGAGTATCTGAGGAAGACCGTAATTGAAAATGCAGACAAGGCGCTTAACGGGAAATTATATATAGGCAAGATCGACGGCACGATATTTACCTCCCTTGTTTTAAGGAATACCATAGTCAGTATGGGCAATGATACACTTCTACACGCCGCGACTATCGAACTTAAAACTAGCCCGCTGCAGATATTTATGAAAAGAATTTATGTAAGAAAATTTGAAATTAAGAACGCGGACATTTCGTTTATAAAAGACAGCTCCGGCACATTAAACATCAGCCGGCTTGTTCCCCCTACTCCGCCTGATTCGGCGCATTCTACATTCCCGTTCAAAATCGTTCTCTCTGATTTTCGGTTAAATAACGTTAATTTTTCGCTTAAGAATTACAATACCCCTGATCAGAGGGCTTCATACAAAAATTTAAATCTTGATGATTTCAACGTTAAGAATCTTAATTTGTCGCTGAGTGCGCTTGCTGATATCAAGAATAAAGAATTCGAACTTAAAATAAGCGAATTTTCATGCATGCCTAACATTGAGGGGTTTTCACTAAACAATCTTACCGGTGAATTTTACTTAAGCAGCAAGGGAATGTATGTCAATGATCTTAATATTTTAACGAACTCGTCCGATGTTACACTGGATGCTAAAGTGGATGATTTCAATTTATTTGATACGGCTTCAAGTTTCGACATAAAGAAAATTAAAATTAATACCGAACTTGACGCAAAGAAGTTTAACTTCGATGATTTAAGCGCATTTGTTCCTGCTACCTCTTTACTGAAAGGAATTGTCGCTGCAAAGTTTCAGGCATCAGGTCCTCTGTCCGATCTAACTCTGAAAAATCTCGATGTCGATTTTATGGAAACTCATCTTTCGGCAAAAGGCGCTCTGCGGAATATAACTGATCCGGGCTCTATGTACATTTCCGCCGATTTCATTGACTCCCGCATCCTCGAAACTGATGCTGCAAAACTGCTGCCTGGATTGCATATCCCTGAATTTAAAGACCTGGGTATGGTAAAATTCGATACTTTAACTTTCCGAGGCAATCCTCTAGATTTCAGTTCTAAGATTGATTTAAAATCCGACAGAGGCGCCCTGTCCGCCGACCTGAAAATGAATTTAAGAAAACCCGACCGGTCTAATGATTTATCATTCCGCACGCAGAATTTCGATCTTTCTCCTTTCGCCGGAACATCGACAAGGTTGAATTCAAAAGGCACAATAAAAGGAAGCGGGTTTATTCCGGCAAAGATGAACACGAATGTTAAAGTGACGGTTGAGAATTCGAGAATTGCGGCAAATAATATCGATACATTAAAACTGAATGCCGAAGCGAAAAACAGCGTGATCGCATACAATTTAGGTCTGCGTGCTGATACAACGCATGCGTCTTTCAACGGCACAATGGATTTTTCACAGAAGGATAATCCTTCTTACGAAATTCGCGGCTTCGTCAAAAATTTGGATCTTGCGGATGTAATGGGCGACTCAACGATGCAAAGCGATTTAAATTTTCACGTTGATGCCCAAGGCAGCAATTTTGATCCCGAAAAACTGAATACATTTCTTATGCTGCACGTCGACCGCTCGGAAATCAAGGGTGTCGTGGTCGACAGCTCTCGTGCGATAGTTGATATTAGAAGCGACGATAAAGGAGAAAGAATAATTAACATCATCTCCGATCTGGCGGATATAACAATAACGGGAAAGTTTTCCATCCATCAATCTGTGGATTTGCTTACAGGAGAATCAGGCTTTATTGCCGACGCATTTAAGTCGAAATTGGACCGGATATTTTATCCCGATTCGCTCTACGGCCGTCAATTGCAGACAGGTTTAGCTGTTCCGCAGCAGCCTAAGGAATATTTTAGCAAGATTGATTCTTCATCTTCTATAAAGTATGTAATCGAGTTTAAGAATTTCGATCTGCTTTCACTGCTTTTTAAAAACAATCATTTACAGCTTGACGGAGATTTGAGCGGTGAAATTACGAATACGCCAGACAGCGTCCTTTTTACTTTCAATACAAAGCTTGATTATATAAAATACTGGAGCGATCAAAATGTTTTCTTCGTCTCAAAACTTAAAATGGGACTTGCGCTTGGCAATGAAATTTCCTCCGCCAATGTCAATAATATATCGGCCGAATTGAACTTTAACACAGAAAGACTTTTTACAGGTAAAGATTTTTATAATTTAAATCTCAATGCCGGTTTAAAGAACGATTCGGCTTATATAAACTTTCACGGGAATCTTGAGAAATACTTATCGGCCGGTTTGAACGGAAAAATTAATCTGGATGGAAACAGTATAAAAATTGATTTCGATACATTACTAGTGAGTTATAATCAGTTTTTACTAAGAAACAGGAAAGATCTCGAATTTGTTTATTCAAAAGATAATATAAATGTAGAGCAGTTTGCACTTGTTAGAGACGGCGGAGAAATAACATTAAGCGGACAACTGGCAAGCACCGGAAACCATTCGCTTTATCTAACTGTTAAAAATATCCAGGGCCTTGATATTTCTACTAATCTCCTAAACATAAAACCGGAAAACGGCCTTGGCGCTAATTTAAACCTAAAAGCAGAGGTTACCGGAAATTTTTCGGAACCTGTAATGTCATTGGCTTTTACCGCTGACAGCGTTTCTTTCAGAGGAAGAAATTTCGGCAATCTTTACAGCAATATTAATTATCTGAATGAAAATCTTGCCGTTGATGTTAAGTTTTTAGATAACTTAAAATTAACCGGAAAACCTGCACTGACAATTAACGGCAACATACCGGTTAATCTTGCTTTCAACGGGGTTCAGAAAAGAGTTGAAAAATCGAGAGAAGTTAATCTTAAATTAACGGCTAAGGATTTTAATCTCGGCGCATTCGGCAATATTCTGCCGCAGTTAGATAAACTGCAGGGCAATCTGAAAGCAAACGTTGATTTAACCGGGTCATTGGAAAACTTAAATCCTTCCGGTTATATGACTATAGATAGAGCTTCTTTTGTCGCGCAGGGTAACAACCTTCAATACGATGCCGGATTGAAACTGCAATTCAAAAATCACTCAGTTTTACTTGACAGTCTTTTAATCGCAAATGTGCCCGGAACTAAGAACGGCGGTGTTATGACGGGAAGCGGTGAGGCATCTCTGAATAATTTTGAGCTTGCAGATGCGAATATCTCAGTGAGGGGAAATTTAAAGGTACTGAGCGAGGCGTCTAAGGCCGTAAGCCCGGCTGTTTACGGTGATCTGGTAATCGCGACAAACGGCAATATCCAGTTTACATCAACGGCTCAAAGATTGTTTCTGCAGGCTCCAATAATAGTGAAAGAAGCAAATTTAACTTTCCCCCCTTCGGCATCGGCGTATCAAGGCTCGGCGAATAATTTTGTATACAGATACCTTATTGATAAAACGGCGAAGAGCAATGGAATGGATTTTGAGTCGCTTGTTAAACTTGCTCAAATGAGGCATGCGTCATCGGTGGATAATGATGACCAGAAGAGTCCCTTTGATTATTCAATAAGCGTTGACGTTCAAAACGAAGCTACTTTAAAATTTATCCTGGCGAAGGAAATAAATCAGAGTTTGACTGCTATAATTAAAGGCAATTTCCAGTATGAAAACATCGGCGGCAGAACTAACGCTCAGGGCGTATTAACTCTGCTCGACGGCTCGACTCTTCAATTCATTAAGACTTTTGATGCCACGGGAACAATCAGATTTGAAAGCGAGTTGAGCAATCCTTATTTGGATATTGTAGGCACATATAAAAATTACTACACACCTCCCACTTCCGAAGCAGGTACTAAAGAAGAGCAGGTTGAGGTAAAGGTTAAATTGAAAGGCGCTCTAAGCGATCTTTCAAAGAATTTTATTCAGGATAAAAGTAATATCTCGGTCTTAGTGGGTGCCGATAATATTGCTAACGACAAACCAGATCCCACGAAAGACGTATCAGATGCTATCATGTTTGTTGTTGCGGGAAAATTCACAAATGACCTTTCTCAGCAGCAGCAGCAGAACGGATTGTCTTCGCAGCTTCAGGGTGTAGCAACTTCTCTGGCCGGTTCTTTGCTCGGCGGATTTTTAAACCAATACCTCGGAGATTATGTTAAAGGTATTGAGCTGAGAAGCGTAGGCTCAATTACTAAATTCAATTTAGTGGGCAAAGTGAAGAACTTCCGATATTCGATCGGCGGCTCGACAGACGTGTTCCAGGATTTCAGTCAAGCCAATGTAATGATAGAATATCCCTTATTCAGAAATCTGCTGCTTCGTGTGGAGAGGAAAGAATCATTGAACCAGACAAGCGTTTCCAACGATATGGTAAATGAACTCGGATTAAAATACAGGTTTGAATTTTAATGAAGAAAAAAGTTATAGCGTTTTTCAAAAAGAATGCCGGGCGGGAGCTTAAAGCAAAAGACATAGCTAAAAAGCTTAATATTACAACGGACCATGAATATAAGGCTCTTAAATCGGTTCTGCACGATCTTTACACCGAAAACTTTTTAACCAGGACCGGTAAAAGGTTTAAGCTGTATCAAGTTCCCTCATCAAATAAGGTTACGGGCGTACTTCAAATCGTCAACGGCGGCTTTGGTTTTGTAGTTTTGAAGAACTCAAGAATGAATGATATATTCATTGCCGCAAGAAACATGGGTGCTGCATTCCACGGCGATACAGTAGAGGCTGTACTCTTCGCAAATAAAAAAGGCCGTAATCTTGAGGGACAGGTAGTAAGAGTATTGGAAAGAAAAAGAAGCGAGATTGTCGGAACACTTAAAAAATCCAAATCATTTTTTTTCATTGAACCGGATGATGTATCGGTTCATAGGGATATCTATATAAACGCCGATGACTTGAAAAACGCACGCGAGGGCGATAAGGTTATTGTCGGAAAAATAGTCTGGGATAATCCGGGTCTGAATCCGGAGGGAAAGATATTAGAAGTAATAGGCAAGGCGGGCTCGCATGATGCGGAGATAGTTTCGATAGCCAAAGAATTCGGATTGCCATATAAATTTTCTCCGAAGACGCTCGGTGAAGCAGACATGATAAATCTTTCAGTTTCCGAAGATGAAGTGAAATCCAGGGAAGATTTCCGCAGCAAAAACGTCTTTACAATTGATCCGGATGACGCCAAGGATTTTGACGATGCGCTCTCGATTGAGGAACTTGAAAGCGGAAACTTTTTAATCGGGGTGCATATTGCTGATGTTAGTCACTACGTGAGACAAGGATCGCGGCTAGATAAAGAAGCTTTCCAGCGGGGCAACAGTGTCTATTTAGTCGGACGGGTAATTCCCATGCTTCCGGAAAAACTTTCGAACAATATTTGTTCGCTTGTGCCAGGGGAGGACAGGCTGACTTACTCAGTCATCTTTGAAATTACAAGAAGGGGGCGAATAGTTAGTTACAGAATTAAAAAAAGCATCATCAAAAGCAAACGAAGATTTACGTATGATGAAGTTCAGAAAATAATTGAAAGCAAATCCGGCGATTTCGGGAAAGAAATCCTTGAGCTCAACAAGTTGGCCGTAACTTTGAGGAAAAAAAGAATGCGCGAAGGCAGCATAGAATTTTCCAGTGCTGAAGTTAAATTTGAACTTGATGAAAACGGAAAGCCGGTAGCCGTTCAGAGAAAAGAGATTAAAGAGAGCAATATGCTGGTTGAGGAGTTCATGCTTCTCGCTAATCAGATTACGGCAAAGCATATAGGTGCGCCTTCCGGCGGTCAGCCGAAACCTTTCATTTATAGGATTCATGATCTGCCAGACAGAGAAAAAGTTAGGGAGTTTTCAAGATTTGTAAAAACGCTCGGCTACTCATTCGATCCGAATTCCTCAGCAAGATCTAACCAGTTTCAGTCGCTCATGGAAAGCGTGAAAGGTTCGGAAGCAGAAGCGCTGGTAAATGAACTCGCAATTCGCTCAATGGCTAAAGCAGTTTATTCTGTAAACAATATTGGGCACTACGGACTCGGTTTTAAATTTTATACTCACTTTACCTCGCCTATAAGACGTTACTCGGATTTGATAGTTCACAGACTGCTTTTCAGTTACCTTGATGGTAATAAATCCGAGTTATATCCTTATTCGCAACTGGATGAGATAAGCGATCATATTTCAATTTGTGAAAGGAACGCTATAGATGCCGAAAGACTATCGGTGAAAATAAAACAGACCGAATATCTTCGTAATCATCTTGGGGAAGAATTCAACGCTATAATTTCCGGGTTAACTCATTTTGGAATTTTCGTGAAAATTTCGGATATATTGGCTGAAGGATTAGTGAAGCTGCGTGATTTGGAGGGAGATTTTTATGTTTACGATGAGAAAAAATATTCATTAATTGGAAATAGGACAAAAAAGCAGTTCCGTCTAGGCGATCTTGTCAAAGTAAAACTGGTTAGGGCGGATCTGGAAAGAGTAGAGCTGGATTTTATTATAATAGAAGAATAGGTTTTTCAATATGAAAAAATATTTACTGTTGATAATATTTATTGCTGCTATTTATCAGCTGCCTGTAATGGCGCAGTTCGGACAGAACAAAGTACAGTATAAAGATTTTACCTGGTATTATATTCAGACCACGCATTTTGATATCTATTTTTCTTCCAAAGGCTCTAAACTAGCCGAGTTTACGGCAAAGGTTGCAGAAGAATCGCTTGCCTCAATCGAAAAAAGCTTTAATTATAGAATCAACAACCGTATAACCGTTATAATTTATAATTCCACCAATGATTTTCAGGAGACGAACGTTACCGATCAGTATTTAAGCGAAGGTATAGAAGGCTTCACCGAAATGTTTAAGAACAGGGTAGTTGTCCAGTTTATGGGAAGCTATCCGGAATTTCGTCACCTGATACATCACGAACTTACACACGCCGTTATGAACGACTTTTTTTATGGAGGTTCACTTCAGAATATCATAGCAAACAATATAAACTTAAATCTTCCCCAGTGGTTTAACGAGGGAATGGCAGAGTACCAGTCGCTCGGCTGGGATATTAATACTGATATGTTCATTCGCGACGCAATAATAAATGAATATCTTCCTGATATACAGAATCTTAGCGGTTATGTGGCATACAGAGGCGGAGAATCGATCTTTCATTACATCGCGCAGAAATACGGAAAAGAGAAGATCGGTGAGCTGATGAACAAAATTAAAGGCACAGGCAGTCTGGAGATGGGGCTAAAATCTTCGATAGGACTTTCTTTGAAAGAGCTTAACGAAAGATGGAAGAAAGATCTTAAGAAAGAATACTGGCCAGACATTGCGATAAGAAAAGATCCCGGCGAATTTGCGAAAAGATTAACCGATCCTGAAGAAGGCGGCGGATTTTATAATACAAGTCCGGCTATCTCCCCGCTTGGAGATAAGATCGCGTTCATATCCAACAGAAATTATTATTTCGATGTATTTATAATGAACGCTATAG
>JBJKTB010000279.1:0-8983 GCA_046703345.1 Ignavibacteriaceae bacterium | reverse complement strand
CTGTATAACTAATTCCATTTATACTTATGAGGCTGTGTTAAAAGTAATGGTTAATTTCTGGGTATGCTGTGAATGTTTCAGATCAATTAAACGTGATCCGATTTTAAGAAAATGATTTTTAAGACAGCCTTATTTATTTGAAATTAAATATGATGCCTGTTTGAGTCCAGCGCGGCCGCAGAGTTAAAGTATCCGGATAAAAGTAAAACCTTTCGGCAGGCCTGAAGGGAAACGGTTTGCCGTAAGTGTAGGTCTTGCTGCTGTCGGTATCATAAAATCCCCAGAGAAGATATTTACCCGGTTGGATTCTTTCGAATTTTATATTTTTATTTTCATCCAGACTTTTCCGGTATACCGGCTTTTCTCCGTCGGCTCCCTGTAGAACAAGATAGGGATTAAGAGAAAAGTCTACGGATTCTGCCTTGCCTGTTAGTCCGGTAAAATCTAGTCCGTTAATAGTTTTAAATTTATACTGATACACGGAGTCCAAACTGTTGCCGGCTGCGTCTTTAAGCTTCCTCATGTCTATACTTATTATATAATCGGAGTTAGCGTTAAGGTCTTTATCAGGTTTTACAACAATAGTTCCGTTGTCAGGCAGGCTGATGGCGAACGGGACTTTATGTTTCGATGTATCAGTAAACGTTACAGCTTTCCGCGCTGACGATGTATCGAATCCGTCGTTGAAATAGAAAGAAAATCTTTGTCCGGCGAAATCGGCGTCGATTGCATTATTGCGCGGGATAGTCTTGAAAATATCAGGCTTTGAGGTATCAGGTTTTTCACTTACAGTTACCTGCACTGTGTCATTTACAAACGAATTGCCGAAAATGTCTTTTAACGTATCCGCGATCAGAAATATATCGTCCTTTTCGGCGAAAGGCGTACCGGTTACAAGTACCATTTCCGAAGATGTTGTGTTGCCTTTAAATGCGTATAACGGCTTATAAGTTTTATTCGCTGTAGAATCTCGAAATATAAAATTATGTGTCACGACTATGCTTGAGTCGAAATCTTTCGATAAGCTTACAAGTACATGAAATTTGTCGGTCATAACAGCGGATACTAGTCTCGGAGCAACGGTATCGATTTTAGTAAGCATAAAGTTCAACCCGCTAAACAGCGTATCTTCTCTGGTTAAAGTGATGTCCTTATACGCCATTCCTATTTCATCCTGATCAGGCTGGTAAAGCAGATCTCTGTACTGATCTTTTACTGCGAAAAGCCTGTAATCTCCGGGTGCTAATCCCGGCAGCTTATAGGCGCCGTCGTTTCCGGTCTGTGAGATATAATCTGGCTTTCTCACACGCGGATCTATGGTGCTGTCGCCCTTAATATACGCAAATATTAATATGCCTTCAGGTTTCTCTGCGTAAACTTTACCGTCTATTTCATCCTTGAAAATCTCAGGACCAGTAGAAAACGTAAATGTAAATGCCTGCGCCATTCTGTTATGGTTGTTGTAATCGGCTACGTCAGTCCCCACGGTAACTACATAAGTGGTGTTCTTTCTTAATGTTCCGGGGAAAGTAACTGTTACCGTAGTGTTGGTCCAATCGAAATTCAGTTCGCCGTCAACGGCCGGAGAGATAAACAGCGCGTTTTGAAGCGTACTCTTGTCGATGTATTTGGAAAACTCGAGAGTAAAATAATTGCCCTTAAAATTAGTGGTGCCGTTTGCCGGATATATTTTATCGATAACCGGCGGAACTCGGTCTACTTCCCCTCCTCCAGGCGGAAGCTGATTGGCGCACTGCTGAAGAAATAGCGTAAGCAGAATTAATGCCGCCGTTTCTATTTTTTTAACGAGTCGAGCCATTTTCTGTACTTATTGGCGTTGCGGATATGTTCCTGGTAACTCGAAGAAAAATGATGACTGCCGTTCCCGTTTGCTACGAAATATAAATAATTAGTTTTCTCCGGATACAATGCGGCCATAATTGCGTTCTTGCCAGGATTGTTTATTGGTCCCGGCGGAAGCCCCGTATATTTGTAAGTGTTGTACGGAGAATTTATGGAAAGGTCTTTAAAACTGACTCTTCCCCATTTCCCCTTCTTGATAAACTCTATTGTAGGATCCGCCTGCAGCTTCATTCCCTTTTTTAGCCGGTTGTAATATACTCCGGCTATAACCGGCATTTCCGATTTGTGCTTAGTCTCGCCTTCAACAATTGATGCCATAGTTACTATCTGCTTTTCAGTATAGCCTAATTTTTTTGCTCTTTGTTGAAGAGAATCGTTGAAAAAGTCTTTAAAGTTGTCGTACATCTTGCTTATAACTTCGCGCGGAGAAGATCTTTCGTAAAGCTCGTATCTCTTGGGCATAAGATACCCTAATAGAGAAGAGCCTTTGAATCCGAGCGAATCTAAATAATCTTTATCGCTGCATAAATCCGCTACCGAAGCTGAGTCAATATACAGGTCGTCGTACAGCTTAGCGGCAATCCATTGAACGGAAGATCCCGGATAAACGGTTACGTTCTTCATTAGGTCTGCGTTCGAATGAAGAAGGAAATCAAGAAGTCCGAGATAACTTAAATCGTTCGGAATGTAATAACGTGCTGCGCGGATTTTTCTCTCGGCTCCGTATATGAAGGCTGCTATTCTGAAATTAAATTTGCTCGGTATGATTCCCTTTCCGTAAAGATCATCTACTATCACTCCGAATGGTTCACCAATCTTAACTTCCAGCTTTACAGGCGCCTGCGCAGTATAATGGTTCGGAGTAAAAAAAGTAAAATAAAGTAAAGCAAGAACCACAGCAAAGAAGCCTATTACAATCGTCAGTTCCTTCCTGGATAAAAGTTTGCTCAATCCGATCTTCATCTTTTGCCGGGAAGTGTTAAATATATTTCCGTGGTCGAGTTCGGCCCTCTGTATGGCGCGCGATTCATCAATGATTCTTTCGTAAATTCTGAGAAGCGCCTCCTTGCTCAGCGGCTCTTCTACAAACGAACTGATCCTTTCGCTTATCTGTTTTTCTCTCTGTGGATTATACGTGGGAAGATTCAGCGAACGTTTAACCCGTCCGATTAATACCGAGTGAAGCGTACGCCTGCTTAAAAGATGCACTAATTTCTGGTCAATGTCGTCAATCTCATCTCTAAGTTTAGTCATTATCTCGCGCCTTTCGTCGGGAGATAATGTGTTAAGCTCGGTCTCGATTTTTTTATAAAGATTATCCATTTATTAAAATAATCCGGTGAGTGGAATAATTAAGAGAAATAACCTTCCGGCAGTCCGGGGAAAGGACTGAAATCCAATTTATATTTTGCGCCAGCCTCATGCAATTTTGATCCGCGGTAGGCAATCATTGCCGCGTTGTCTCCGCAGAATTCGAAACGCGGTATAACAATCTTTTTACCGTATTTCTCGGCTAGATTAGTAAGGGCGTTCCTTAACGCTTTATTTGCCGCTACGCCGCCTACTAGGGAAATCGATTTAACATCGTAGTTTCGCAGCGCCTTCTCAGTGTTTTTAACAAGCGCTTTTATCACTGCATTCTGAAACGAAGCGGCGATATCGTTTACGTCGTTTTCGGGGATATCCTTTCCTTCTCCGAAATTTTCCTGAACATATCTTAACACGGCGGTCTTTAAGCCGCTGAATGAAAAATTGTAAGGGTCCTTTAGATCTGCTACGGGAAATTGTATCTTTTCAGGATCGCCCAGCTCGCCGTGTTTCTGTATTTTCGGTCCGCCCGGATATCCTAGTTGAAGCATTTTGGCAACCTTATCGAACGCTTCCCCTGCGGCATCGTCTACGGTGGTGCCGAGCTTTGTTATTTTAGCGTGGCTTTCTACAAGCAGCAGAAGGGTATGCCCGCCTGATACTACAAGTGCGAGGAACGGGAACTCTGGCTTCTCTTCCATCAGGAATCCGGAGAAAATGTGTCCCTCTATATGATTAACCGCCACAAACGGCTTCTTTAAAGAGTAGGCAAGTCCTTTGGCGAAAGTTAAACCGACTAACAGAGCGCCGATTAATCCGGGTCCGGCTGTCGCACAAACAACGTCGATATCTTTCAGCGCTATACCCGATTTATTTAGAGCGTCTTTTATTAAAGGTATTATAATCTGAAGATGAGCTCTGCTCGACAGCTCCGGCACCACTCCTCCGTATTTCGAGTGGAAATCCTGCGACGAGATAAGATTTGCCGCAAGTTTATCTTCTGTAATTACCGCAACAGATGTTTCGTCGCAGGAGCTTTCTATTCCAAGTACGTTCATTTTCCAAACATAAATAAGCTTTTAAAAATATATCCGGCAATCTGCGGATTTTCTTTGAGTCTTCTTATAGAATAAGGGTACCAGTCCTTTCCGAAAGGAACATAGATCCTTATCTTATAACCGTCCGAGTTTATTTTGTCTCTCAAGTCTTCTCTTACGCCCAGAAGCATTTGAAACTCGAAGCGGTCTTTCGGGATATTTAATTCCTTGATAAGTTTGTATGCTCCATTAATAAGATATTCGTCGTGAGTTGCAATGCCAACATAATTGCCCGACTTTAGCATCGATTCAAGTATCTTCAGATAATTATCTCTTATTACCTGGCGCTCTTTATAAGCGATGCTTGGCGCTTCTATGTATATGCCTTTGCATAATCTGTAGTTAGTGTCCAGCTTATTAAGAAGAATTACATCGTTATACGTACGCTTCAGATATGCCTGTACTACTACTCCTACGTTATCAAAGTTTCCTCTGAGCTTTTTATAAAGGTTAAATGTCTTATCCGTGTAAGGAGAATCCTCCATATCGATGCGCACAAAATTTTCGAGTTTCTGAGCTTTTTCAACTATTTCCGAAATTTGTTCGTAAGCAAACTTCTCATCGATGCTTAATCCCATTTGAGTAGGCTTCAACGAAAGATTTGCTTTGAGATTATGCTCAAGTATCGTATCAAGAACCTGGGAAGCTTTATTCTTAGCTTCTACCGCCTCTTCCTTATTTTTTACTGCTTCGCCTAGCACGTCGATAGTTGCAAATATTCCTTTTCCGTTCAGCTGTTTCACGAGCTGTATCGCGTCTTCGAGCGTCGAACCGGCTATATATCTTCTCGAGAAGATCCAGATTACGGCTTTTGGCATCATCTGGACAATCGCCACTATAATTTTGTTAAAGAACGACACGGTAAACTCCTTACGATAAATTACCTTTTGAATTGTTGTTTTTTAATTTCGAATTTTCACTTCGGTCAGCTTTTAAAAGTTTTACCGGATTCGTACGTCCCGAACTTCTTCATGCTGATCGATATTTCCGATAAATGCTTGATAGCAAGCTTGATCTTCTCCTCTTCCAGACTTCCGAACAAATCTGTGTAAAATACATATTGGAACGGCTTGTGCGGAATTGGGCGGGACTCAATTTTTAATATATCGATATCTCTTAAAGCAAAAACGCTAAGTGCTTTAAATAACGCGCCGGGAATGCTTTTCAGCTCAAAACAAATAGAGGTCTTAGGCTTCTGGAATACCTGCTTCTTTCTGGTGCTGCTTATTACTAGGAACCGCGTGAAATTTTCCTTATTGTTCTGAATATCGCTTTGCAGAATTTTTAAATTGTATATTTCCGCCGCTTCCCTGCTAGCTATCGCTGCGGTTGGTTCCTTTATATTGTTAAGTGAGATTAGCGCCGCTCCTGCCGTATCGTAGGACGGCACTATTTCGGCGTTCCTTAATTTCTTTAGAAAAACAGCGCACTGTCCTAGCGCCTGAGGATGAGAGTAAACTTTCTTGATATCCTGAAGACGGTATTCCTTGCTGGCTATCAGCTGATGATTTATCTGAAGGTTTAGTTCGCCGGTGATGGTGAGCGAATATTTTAATAAAAGGTCGTAGCTTTCAAATACGCTGCCGTAAAGAGAATTCTCTATGGGAATTACTCCGAAATCCACTTTATGATTTTTTACTTTTTTAAATACTTCTTCAAATGAGAAAGACGGCGAAAGTGAGATCTTTTCTCCGAACATTTTCTTAGATGCTATCTCGCTGAACGCACCTCTTTCACCCTGGAAGGCAACTTTATGCATCTGTGGCTGAGAGTCCTTTTAGTATATTTATTAACAGCAGAGCTTTTACTTTAAGTTCCCCCAATGTACCGTTGTTTTCGAAAATAAAATCGGCACGCTTTTTCTTTTCCTCGTCTGGTATCTGGTTCTCATCTCTTAACATAAACTGTTCTGCGGTCATGCCGGAAATCTCTGACTTTCTTTTAAGTCTCTTTTCTTTTCCGGCGGTTACAAGAACCACGTAATCAAACATGTTCTCCATGTCGGCTTCATAAATCAGTGCAGCTTCGGTAACTGCAATATTCTCACTCTTTAAAATCTTGCTTACTAAAATATCAACTTTTTCGATAACTTTCGGGTGTACTATCGAATTAATTTTGATAACGTTGGCGGGATCTGAAAAGACTTTTTCGGCAAGAAATTTTTTGTCCGGCGTATTACCGGTGTAAGATGCGCTGCCGAATTCTTTGATAATACTTTGTTTTATGTCGCCGTCGGAAGCAAGCAGATCTTTTGCAATCTCGTCTGCGGAGATTACCGTTAGTCCGCCGTCTTTCAGGATTTTACAGAATGCGGATTTTCCCGATCCGATACTGCCGGTTACCGCAACTTTTATTTTCCTTTTTCCAGTCATGTATATGCCGGCCTTTAATCGGCGGAGTTAAGCCTCGCGCGGATTATCTGGCGTAGCTTATCTTCCTTACTTCTCTTATTACGGTAACTTTTATTTGGCCGGGATACTCCATTTCGCTTTCAATTTTAGCTGCTATATCGCGGGCCAGTTTATCGGCTACAAGATCGTCGATCTTATCATGCTCTACTACTACCCTAATCTCTCTTCCGGCCTGAATGGCGTACGTTTTCGCTACGCCTTCAAATGATTTAGCGAGGGCTTCAAGGTTTTCCAGACGCTTTACATATCCTTCTAGGGGTTCCCTTCTTGCGCCTGGCCTGGCTCCGCTTATTGCGTCGGCCGCCTGAACAAGAGGCGCGATCGGATGCTCCATCTCAATGTCTTCATGATGCGAACCGACTGCGTTAACTACGATTGGATGCTCTTTGTATTTCTTTGTAAGTTCGTATCCGAGCAGCGCGTGAGGACCTTCAACGCTTTTGTCTACGGTTTTGCCCACATCGTGTAGAAGTCCTGCCCTCTTTGCTAGCAGAGGATCTAAGCCCAGTTCGGCTGCCATTATGCCAGTTAAGTAGGCTACTTCTATACTGTGCTGAAGCAGATTCTGGCCGTAACTCGATCTGTACTTCATTCTGCCTATGTGCTTGATAAGTTCCTGGTGCATGTTGTGGAGCCCAAGCTGCAAAATGGTGTTCTCTCCGTCCCTTATCATCTCTTCTTCAAGTTCCTGCCTTACCTTTTCTACAATTTCCTCTATTCGCGCCGGATGAATTCTTCCGTCGGTTATAAGTCTCTCAAGCGATACTCTCGCTACCTCGCGCCTGAATTGATCGAACGAGGAAAGGATTACCGCCTCAGGCGTGTCGTCAACAATTACATCAACTCCCGTAGCCGCTTCGAAAGCACGGATGTTTCTTCCTTCCTTACCGATTATCCTTCCCTTCATGTCGTCGTTCTGTATTTGAACAACAGATACTGTTGTTTCAATTGAATGGTCAGCAGCCGTTCTTTGAATTGCCTGTACTATTATTTTCTGGGCTTCTTTCTTTGCTTCCGCTTTCGCCAGATCGTGAATTTCCTTAATTATAACAGCAGAGTCGGCTTTTGCCTGATTGGTCATGCTCTCGATGAGCATTTTCTTGGCCTCTTCGGCAGTAAGTCCCGATATTTTTTCCAGGCGCTCGTTCTGCTCAACCTCTAGTCTTTCAACTTCAAAAAGTCTTTACTCTATACTCTTTTTAAAATCAGTAAGTTCTTTTTCTGCCTGCTTATTCTCTTTCTCCTTCTAAATCACCAGATCAAATTATTTCTCTATATTCTCTTCACGCGTGTTTAATTCCTTCTCCAGATTCCCGATCTTCTGCTTCTTCTGATTAACCTCGTTATCAAACTCTACTTTCTTTTTATACCATTCATCCTTTACCTCTAAAAGCTTTTCCCTCTTTATGTTGTTGGCTTCTTTTTGAGCTTCCGCTATTATTTGCTTAGATCTCTCTTCGGCCGAAACCAGACTTTTCTTCCCGATCTTCGAATTAAACATCCAACCCAAATAAAAGAATAATACCACGAGGACAATCACCATTGGTATTAACACAATTACATCCATTTTTCCTCCGATGTAGGGATTAATTATAATAACCGCTTCTGCCAGTTCTGACTAATAGTGAAAAACCTATTAAGTCAGTGTGGGAATCTGCCCGAACGCTTTTTGCTTCCTCTGTCCCGGCATTGCCGGAATCCCTGCCGAAACAAGGCGAGGCCTGTAATTGGCGCCGTAAGTCAAACTCCCTATTTAGTTGTGTTGTTTTTCCTTTATATACGGACTGACAGAGCGGTTTAAAATTTAAGATGGGTCAGACATAATGGACTCGTTCATGAGAAGCTTTAATTTTTTTACTTTATCGGTCGCCTGAATAAGAAATTCTCTGTTTTTATTTTTCTCAAGAAATAAATCGTATGCTATATTTAAACATGCAATTATCGCGATGGTCTGTGCGGGTTGATCAGGAAGCTCTTCCTTAGTTTCTTCCATAACCTTATTAACGTAGATCGCCAGCTCTTTGGCTATCTCTTCGTTTTCGACCAGCAAAGAATATTCTTTATCAAATATTTTTATTTTCAGCTTCTTTTTGTCCGTCATTTACGTCTATTCCATCTAACAAACAATAAAATTAAGAACTCAAGTGAATATCTATTCTTGAAATAAGATTTTGTAATTTAATCTTTAAATTCTCTCTCTCCTTTAAATTTAATGAATTGAATAAACTACCGTCACTTTCTTTCTTAATATTTTCGATTTCACCCTGCAGTTTTAATATCTTTTGATTAAGCGAAATATTCTCT
>JBJKTB010000278.1:0-3903 GCA_046703345.1 Ignavibacteriaceae bacterium | reverse complement strand
CTTGAATACCGGCCCGCCGTTTATCGCCGCGAATTTTAATCCGGCGAGCTCAAATTCGGCGGTCATAACCGATCCGGGCTCTTTGCCCGCTGCCTTCGCGCTCGCCTCGTTATAGCGGCTCATAGTGCCGATCTTCGAATTCTTGAATACTGAGGCGTAAAGGTTGATAGCTTCTTCCGCGTTGTCGTCAAACCATAGAAAGGGGGTTATCTTCTGCATATTAATTTCCTTTCTTAATTTTAAAATATTCTTTCCTTTTAATCTTAATTCGGCAGTCTCATGACCGCTGCTTTATCGGTGCGGTAATCATCTTTTTACCGGCACATATACGGCGAATAGATTCCCGTTTTCAAATGCCCGCGAGTATGTCGGTTTCAAATTTAATTTTTTGCGTAAACCGGCAAACATGCTTTTTCCGCTTCCTAGTATCACCGGAATTATGACAATCCGAAACTCGTCTATTAAGCCCTCCTCCGCAAGCTGCTTTACAATTGTTCCGCTGCCCAGTATTACTATATCATTCCCCGGTTCATTCTTCATTTTGATTACTTCGTCTTTAAGATTGCTTTTAATTAGTCTGGTATTGTTCCAATCCGCTTTTCCCATTGTACGCGAAAAAACTGTTTTAAGCCGGCTGTTCATTTGTTCTGCTACAAGCGGGTCGTTTTCGTAGGCGGCTTTTGTCGGCCAGTAGCCTGCCATCATATCATACGTTATCCTTCCGAATAATAAATCGCCGCCGCCTTTCACATTATTGTTCACAAACGCCAGCCACTCATCATCACGATTGTGCGCCCAGCTCATGTCTCCGTTCATGTCGCAGAAATAACCGTCGAGCGATATCATGTTAAAGACGCCTAGTTTTCTCATATTTATTCCGCTTATGATAATGTTGAAGGTAATGTCCTGGCAGTAATCCGCACCGCATTTTAATCAAAGATTTCAATCTTTGCAATTGAAAAATTTATTGCGATGCAAACGCTACAAAATAATTTATACAAAGTTTGATAATTTATTACTCTGCTTCCCGGTTCATCCGCACCACAAATTTATAATATGAACCGTGAATAAGTAAGGTGTAAATCCGTCAATTTAAGGGGTTGATTGCGACATTTCGATTTCTTATGTTTTACGCCATGAAACACATCTCAATCCTTGTTTTGAACCGGGCAAAGCTCCACAGCATCGAACTGCCGCACCAGGCATTTTCCGAAGTGAATAAATTCCTGGCGGCCTCTGGAGAGCAGCCTATGTTCGATATAAATCTGGTGGGACTCGAGGAATCGGTTTCTCTGGGAAACGGTATCTATACTGTAAATACCCAGCGCGTATTAAGCGAAATTGAGAAGACCGACTTGATCATCATCCCCGCGGTTCAGGGAAATCTTTCCGAAGCCTTAAAATTAAACAGCGAGTTTATTCCCTGGATTACAAAGCAGTATAAGCAGGGCGCCGAAGTTGCCAGCCTTTGCGTGGGCGCTTTCTTGCTGGCTTCAACCGGTTTACTCAAAGGTAAGCAATGCTCTACTCACTGGCGGGCGGCAAACGATTTTAAGCGGTCCTTTCCCGACGTTAATCTTGTCGTCGACAGGATCATTACAGACGACCAGGGCATTTACTCCAGCGGCGGAGCCTTCTCATCTGCGAATCTTATTCTTTACCTTGTTGAAAAATTCGCCGGCAGGGAAATCGCAGTTTACTGCTCAAAGCTCTTCCAGATAGATATAGAGCGGGGGAGCCAGTCGCCTTTTATAATGTTTACCGGACAGAAAGATCATGATGACCCGACGGTTAAGCGCGCGCAGGAATTTATTGAAGATAATTTCGGCGATAAAATTACTGTTGATCAGCTCGCTTCTATGCTGGCGCTCAGCCGCCGCAATCTTGAGCGGCGTTTTAAGAAAGCGACTTGCAATACAGTAACCGAGTATATTCAGCGCGTAAAAATTGAAGCGGCTAAAATAAGTTTGGAGTCTTCGGTTGATAACGTTAATGAGGTGATGTATAAAGTGGGCTACTCCGATCCGAAGGCGTTCCGTGTAACTTTTAAAAAACTTACCGGGCTGTCGCCCGTGCAGTACCGCAAAAAATACAGCCGTGCCGCCGCGGTTTAATTTCAATTTTATTTGTAAGTAACTCCTATGCCTGTTAACTGCAGAAAATGCAGACACTTTTATATAACCTGGGAATCTCATCATCCCTACGGCTGCAGAGCGTTCGGTATGAAGACAAAGCAGCTGCCTTCCGTGGAAGTCTATGCGTCTTCGGGACGCGAATGCTTAAGGTTTGAGAAAAAGGAAGATAACCCTCCGCGTGATAAAAAAAATTAAAACGACTGATCCGGTTTTCTAACGGAGGAGAGAATTTGTCCTGTCTTCTCTCCTCCGCGCCTAATCATAGTCAAGATGCCGGTCCCGCCGGTTTCCGCAGAGATGTTCGGCTGAGAAAATTACGCCGGGCTTCCGTTCCGGTTGCTCTTTATTTTTACGATTATGTCTGTCAGTATGTAGTTTCTGTCTGCAACGGGAAGTTTGGCGCTGAAGTAATTAAATATCGGATTTGTTTCGGGATTTGATTTCAGTAGATTCCATACTGTTTCTATTCCCTGCTTATCCGGCTGGATGCTGTCGTAAAGGTCAGGTACTTTCCCCGCTATCACTGCTACCGCGTGACACATCTTCTCGTTCAGTTGTTCAAGCATGCCGTCTATGTTTCCGATGACAATGTAAAATTCCCTCGAGATTTTCTCCAGAGATTTTGCGGCAACCACAAGCTGATTTTTCCTTATACTCTTTGACTGAACTATATAATCGGGTCGGTAACCGTCTAGCGCCGAGCTGACTGTAGCTTTTTCAGCTTGCAGAAGTATCGATACCGGAGATCTTAAAGACGATAGATCCTTCTCCGCGTTCTCAAGCCATTCCAGGTAAGCGTTCGCAAAACGGTATTTCTCGGTTTTGTACAGCGCGCTTACTTCCGAGAGCTTTATTGCCTGAGCGATTAATTTTTCTCTTAGTATGCTTTGCATATTAATCCCCTCCGGTTATTCTGGCTGGAGGGTTCTTACCACACCTCCGGATTCATCGGCGCGCGTTGACCATTCTAGCCCTTCTTCTTTTATTGTGATGGTTAATCTTACTACGCTGCTGCCGGTCGCCTTCTCTTTTACGTCTGCCGTTTTTATGTTCGATTCGATGCTTGGCGTAACAGGAGCTTTTGTTATTCCCACCGAAGAGATCTTCGTCCTTAAGTCCCTGGCAATAACGGCTTTCTCGGACGCGGATAGGGGAGTCTTTGTCTTCGTTAATGCGGCGGCAAAAGCGTCCTGAACGCTTCTCGCCAGCGCTTCTTTCATTACGGGTGCCCCTGCCAGCTTTACCGACGAAAGTTCTTCTTTAACTGCAGCGGAAAATGTTTTGTAAAATGCCGGCGCTATTTTTATGTCGTTCTGCGATGCCGTCGATTTTAACTGCGTCTCTGCGGCCGAAGCAATTTTTGAAGGCGATTCCATTTTACCGGCCTCGCCTTCCACCTGTCCCTCGATCAGAAAAGGCAGGTCGATAGTTAATTCCGATATCCTCACGCGTGGAACCGAAAGCCCTTCCAGCAAAGGGTTGTCTTTATAGTACTCTGCCAAAGCCGCCGTCTGTTCGTCGGCTACTCGGCGTGCGCGTATTACACCGGACATTAGTGACCCTATAAGATCGCCTAAATCAGCCATGTCTGTCCTCCCGGATATTTTTTGAGTTCAAGAACTTCGTTACTGTATTACGCCGCCTTAACTTCCTGAATGCTGTTCTCCAGAATGCTGAGAAGTTTTTCAAGGCCCGCCGGAAGCTCGTCCTGCACCGCGCTTACATGTATGCTTAAGCTGTAAGTCCTTTCTGTCTTGGCGGTCGCCGA
>JBJKTB010000277.1:0-15843 GCA_046703345.1 Ignavibacteriaceae bacterium | reverse complement strand
GAGCCGGCCTCTCTAATATGGTAGCCGCTGACTGAAACAGGGTTCCACTGAGGCACTTCATTAGCGCAGTACTCAATCATGTCGACTATTATTCTCATCGATGGAACGGGCGGATAGATATATTCCTTCTGAGCTATATATTCCTTTAGTATATCGTTCTGAAGAGTTCCTCTGAGATTTTTCAGATCGACGTTCTGCTTTTGCGCCACGGCAAGATAAAAAGCGAAGATCATAGCAGCCGGAGAGTTGATGGTCATCGAGGTAGATACCTGATCCAGAGGAATTTTGTCAAACAGAGTTTCCATATCCTGAAGAGACGATACCGATACTCCGCAGATTCCGACTTCCCCTTCGCTCAGCTGCGCGTCTGCGTCCCAGCCCATAAGGGTGGGAAGATCGAAGGCTACCGAAAGTCCTGTCTGTCCGTTCTTCAGTAAGTAATGAAATCTCTGATTAGTATCCTCCGGCGAGCCGAAACCGGCGAACTGGCGCATCGTCCAAATTTTTCCTCTGTAGCCGTTGGGATGAATTCCTCTCGTGAACGGATATTCACCCGGAAATCCTATCTCGCTTAAGTAATTAATGTTCCCTATATCGTCGGGTCCGTATAAAACATTTACGTCTTCTCCGCTTACGGAAGTAAATTTCATCCCGGTAGTTTTGGACTTCCCGGCTTTAGAATCATATTCCCCGCGCCTCTTATTATATTCTTCGCTGATCATCATCAATCCTTGATTTGTTTTTAATAGTTTTTTTGAAACTAAATCGTGCCGCACTTGTCTTTTGGACATGCGGCCACTTTAAATTAAGTCCTTCCGAATCTTCTGTCAAATTCATCCAGCGATATTTTAACTACTATCGGCCTTCCGTGAGGACAAACATACGGCATGGAAGTGGCAAACAGCTGGTCGATGAGAAGTCTCATCTCTTTTTCCGAAAGATAATCTCCGGCTTTAATAGCTGTTTTGCATGAATAGGATTTAGCCATATTGTCCCGCTCTTCCAAACCTTTTTCCCTCTGATTTGCAGCGTACTCGGAAAGGATTTCCAGTAACACTTTTTCTTCGGATCCGCGTTTTACGTCCTCCGGAACACCTTCTATTACAATAGTATTTTTGCTGAAATATTTTATCTCAAAGCCGAGTTTTGATAGATAGGAATTTATCTCTCTCAGCAAGGCAAAGCTCGCCGGATCAATTTCAACAGTCCGCGGAAACAGAAGCTGCTGCGAAAACGGAAGGTTGGCTTCGAACCGCTTCAGCGCTTTCTCATAAAGAACCCTTTCATGTGCAACATGCTGGTCGATTATCATCAAACCCGTTTTTATCTGCGATAAAATATATTTGTTGTGAAGCTGAATGATGAACGGAGTTTCATCCTTAAGCTCTGACTGCCTGTTGTCCGGCATATGAAAAACTTCTCTGCTTTCAGACTTCTGAAAGGGATGCGGTACCGGCGCGTCGGAAGGAGCAACTCCGTCGGGTATACTGCTGAAAATGAGATCGACATCTTAATCCGAGAACACCGTTCTGGCAGACGATCTGCCGGAAGCCGAAGAAGGCCTGTCGCTGAAATCGTCCCGTTCCGCTTTGCTGAACGGACTGAATTTCATCTACTCTTCCCCGCCCGGCTCTTCACCGAAAGTAAGGTTCGGCACCAAGTCGTGCGAACCCAGACTTTTTCTGACTACCGCAAGTACAAAGCTGTAAACGTCTTTCTCATCATCGAAGCGGACTTCGAGTTTTGCGGGATGCACGTTCACGTCTATCCTTCTCGGGTCGAGTTCGATAAAAAGGACAAAGAACGGATAATCGCCTTTTTCAAGAATGTTTTCGTAAGCGGAAAAAATCGCGTGATTTATCTGCTTGCTTACAACATAACGTTTATTTAAAAATAGATATTGTTCTCCCTTGCTTTTCTTAAGCATGCTGGGTTTGCCTACGTAGCCGTGCAGATTTAAAAAATCAGTGTGTTCTTCAACGGGAATAAGAGCGTCGATCATATTATCGGCAAAAACCTGGGCGATGCGCTCGTCGAGCGTGCCTGCTTTATAATTGAAGACCGGATCGTCCTCATTATAGAATTTAAAACTTATTTCAGGATGACTAAGAGAGATCCTGTTGAAAGTATCGATTATATGTTTTAATTCGGTAGCGTCGGTTTTAAGAAAATTCCTTCTCGCGGGAGTATTAAAGAAAAGATTCTTAACCGCAACCGAAGTGCCCTTCGGGAAAGAGCCTTTCTCTCTAATCACGGTTGAGCCGTCGTCTATTCGGAGCAGCGTACCTATTTCCTCGTCTCTTGTTTCGGTTTTAATTTCCAGCTGACTAACAGCCGCAATAGAGCTTAAAGCCTCACCCCGAAAACCGAGAGTGCTTATTGCGTCGAGATCCTCAAGCTCCGCTATCTTGCTTGTCGCGTGCTTCTGAATGCAGAGCAGAGCGTCCTCTTCGTTCATCCCGGCTCCGTCGTCTATAACCTGGAGCAAAACTTTGCCGGCCCTTTTAACGATCAGCTCTATAGTGCGGGCGCCCGCGTCTATCGAATTCTCAATTAATTCTTTCACCACAGATTCCGGCCGCTGCACAACCTCGCCCGCTGCAATCTTGTTAGCTATATTCTCGGGTAATATTTTTATTTTATTTGAAAACATATTTTACTTTTTTCTGACGTATGTAAGTATCTCGAATCCGCCGCGCTTATCGCGGCCTATGATGTTCCAATCATCCTTGTCAATCTCGGGGAAAAACACATCTCCCTCCGCATCAAAATCCATTATTGAAATTATCATTTCATCAGCGTCCTTCATCGCCTGTTTATATATCTCTCCGCCTCCGATAACAAAAATTTTTTCAGTCCCCGCCCTTTCACAATAATCGTAAGCGGTCTTTAAGGTATTAAAAATCTTCACTTCATCAAAATCATAATTAACATCCTTCGAACGGGTTATGACTATATTCAGCCTTCCCTTCAGCGGTTTGCCGAGTGTATCGAAAGTTTTTCTTCCCATTATAACGGGAAAACCAAAGGTAGTTTGTTTAAAGTGAGCGAATTCCTCTTTCGAATGCCAGGGCATCTCTCCGTTCGATCTGCCGATAACTCCGTTCTTTGCAACGGCTGCTATTATTATTTTTTTCATGATTTCACTCTCGCATCGGATATAACCGGCAGACTAATTATAAATTCGGCGCCGCTGCCGTATTCACTCTCAGCCCAAACCTTGCCTTTGTGTTTGTCGACGATTTCCTTCACTATAGACAATCCCAGACCGGTGGAAGATTCGCCTCCGGTAGGTTTTGCTGATAAGCGCTGGTAAAGTCCGAATAATTTTTTCTTATCTTCCTCGGTCAGTCCGGTTCCTCTGTCTTTAACTTTGATTAAGATTTGTTCGCCTTCCTTTAAGGTTGATACAAATATCTTTTCACCCTTGGGAGAATATTTTATGGCATTGCTTATCAGATTATCTACAGCAACAGAAAGCCAATGATCGTCAGCCAGTGTAACGATTCCGTTTGCTAAATTTGAAATTATCTGCTGATTCTTCTGCGCCGCCCTGGGGGAATGATGTTTAATAATATTACTAACAAGAAAATTAATATCTACGGGGCGCATATCCAAAACCATATTCTTGGATTCCATCGCGGCGGCATCCAGCATCTCCGATATTTGTCCCACCATCTCCTTTGAAGATCTGTAAATCATCCCCGCCATCCCCGATATTTCCGGATCTTTTGATTCTTCCTCTATTATAGTAGAAAAACCAAGTATAGACTGCAGCGGATTCTTAAGATCATGCGCGGCAACGCTCAGCAGCTTGCTTTTCTCATCGGTCGCCCTTTCCAATTGCTCTTTTGCTTTTTCGCTTTCCTCCAAAAGAGTTTCAACCTTATGCTTCGATAGAAGAAGGTCCTCCGTTCTTTCGTTTACAAGTCTGGCTAAATCATTCTCTCTCCGCATCAGTTTCCTTATCCTGGCCTTATATATATAACTTATCAATGCAAAAAGAAGAATTACAAAAAAGAAGATATAAATAAATAACATAAAAGTTGATAAGTACCAGGGCGCATTAACGGTAAAACTGTATACTGCGGCAGTGCTCCAGTATTTTGCGGGCGATTTAGCCCTCACTTCTATGGTAAATTTTCCTGCCGGCAGTCTGTACAAGTTAATACTGCTATTTAATCCCGGAGAAGACCATGAAGTATCCAGTCCGAGAACTCTATATTTATATAATGTTAAATTCGACGGATACTCAAGTGAACTGAATGAAACTTCGAGACTGATTCCGGAAAAAAGCTGTTTAGGAAGATAACCTTTTTCCTCGGCGTTTTCGTTTATAAGCGAAACATCGGTAAATAGCGGAATACTCGTCGCATTTAATTTAAGATCGTGAAGATTAAGATAGGCTATTCCGCCAGCGGTTCCCGCCCACAATCTCTCTTCGGCGTCGGCAGCCAAACCTCTGTCAACTATCGAAGAATTCGGAAGTCCGTCTTTCTTATCGAAAAATAGTTCCTCATTCTTAACTCGGAGGATTACTCCTTTCTCCGTTCCCAGCCATACGGCGCCGTTTTCCTCGATGCTTATCGCCTTAGTTATTGTGCCGCTTAACAGCCTCTGGAATCCGGACGAAATTAAATCATGCGCCGAATCAGCTAATAAGCCGTAGTTTGTAGCCAGATATATTTTATTATTACCTGCCGCAATAAGATCGAATACCTGTATCGGAGCAGAAAAGTCCTTCTCCCCTATTTTAGGTGAAATATTTACAAACTTATCACTGCGCTGATCGTATTTAAATAAATATGATTTAATTCCAGTCCCCCCGCAGTAAAGTTCTCCGTCCCGCCCCTTGCGTATAACGTTTATTGATACAAGATCATTAATATTAAAATCGTAATAGTGCGGTATAAAAAGACGATCGAACCTAACGATGCGCTTGCTTCTCGCCAGATAAGCCCACAGCTGATCGGAATCATCGGTGTAAAGCGCCATTGAATTATCATCAGTCATTTTGTAGAGGAATCTCCTGGCCATATCCTTTTTATCGCGGTATTCAATCGTATTGTTGCCGTACCCTATCCAGATACCGTTTTTTCCGACTGCAAAAGACTGAATGTTAGAGCCGGAGGGCTTAAAAATAATCTTTTCATGAAAACCTTTATCCGTACTGTCTATACGATAGAGGCGGTTGCTGTCGGTGAAATAAATATGTCCGTCCGAAGCAGAATGAATTTCCTGAACGAATAAATTTAAATCCGGATAAGAGGCCGAAGAGGGTACTTCGAACGCAGTTTTTTTAATAATAGCCACTCCGTCATCCGAGCATACCCAGAGATTATTGTCTCTGTCTATAAAAAGATTTTTTATCGAATTAAAATGAAGATCCAAATAAGGCTCTGCATTTATCTTACCGCCGGAATAAGTACCGTAGTACAGACCGTTTTCCCAAGTACCGATAAATATGGTGCCGTCTGGTTGAAGGGCGACGGAGGAAACCTGATCCAGATTAACAAGCTTCTCTGTTCGGCAGTCGGTGTAATCGTTATTGAAAGTTACCCGGTAAACACCGCTGTCTGTACCGATCAGCAGAGAACCGTCTCCGGTATTCAGCAGAGCATCAATGGTAAACCCGGCAGAAGGAGGCTTAAAAGGAAGAAGATCAAATCTGTCTGCGCTTCTGTTAAATTTAAAAAGATATCCTTTTCTTGTCGATGCTATCAGATTATTTCTGTTATCGTCGGTCATTAGAAAAGAACGGAATATTCCGTAGACGTGATACATCTTGGCGAAACGGTATTTCTTTAGAATACCGTTTTTATAAGACAATATCCCGGTTAAATCGCCGATCCAGATACAGCCGCTTTTATCTTTATAGACACTTTTCGGATAATAAAGGCTGGTATCGCTTTCTCTGGTAGTGGAATAAGCTATCGATCTGTATGAATATCCCGAACCGTCTTTAACTAAATCGCCGACGCCTAGATCAGAAACGACGCATAATTTGCCGTCTCCGATATTTCTTACGTCTTTTATTAAAAAAGAGGGCAGGTTTTTTGTGAAGCTTTTAAAGTTTTTTCCGTCATATCTAATTAAGCCGGCGTCGGATGCTATCCATATAAATCCGTCTCCGTCCTGCGCAACGCTCTTAACAAGGTTGCTTACCATTCCGATTTCATTGTTAAGAACATAGGTAGTGTAGTTCTGAGAAAACACCGGCAAGTCTGATAATAAAACTATCAGAAAAACAGCAAAGAATAATTTCGATGATTGCGGCAGCTTCATTTTATAATTGTTAAAATATGTAAGCTGTTAAACCGCAACTTCGAACCTTATTTTATCGTGGTGTTTATAATCAATCAAGTTAAAATCTTCGAATATCAGCTCATCAAGAGGCTTCTTAGCAATTTCCAATTTTGGAAGAGGCAGCGGCTCTCTTTTCAACTGCTCCAGCAGTCCTTCCCGGTGGTCGTACTTCTCCATCGGTGTTCCTTTATCGGCACCGTAACTGTGCGCGTCTATTATTGTATGAGCAAAAAAGCCTGGTTCCATTCCCACTTCCTGCGCAATAATTTGAGTCAATATAGAATAAGCCGCAAGATTAAAGGGGATTCCAAGAGCAATATCACCCGAACGCTGTGTTAAATGGCAGTTTAATTTACCGTTGTTAGCATTGAACGCAAAGCTGTAATGACACGGCGGCAGTTTGCTTTTTGTAGCGTTGCCCGGCTCCCATGCGGTTACCACCAATCTCCTGCTGTACGGCTTATTTTTCAACTCTTCTATAACATATTTAATCTGGTCAACTTCTCTAACCTGCCAATTTCCTTCATTATCTTTCTCAGCGCTGGGGAAATGACGCCAGTAATAGCCGTATGCCGTTTCAAGATTTCCGTCCTCGTCGGCCCATGCATCCCAGATCTTCGTATGTTTCCTTAAATTTCTAATATGGTTTTCTCCGGAAAGATACCAAAGGACTTCATGAAGCAGCGATTTCCACTCCATCTTTTTAGTCGTTAAAAGAGGGAATCCCTTAGAAAGGTCGACTTTGTAGAATGCACCGAAATAAGAGAGCGTATCAACACCCGTTCTCGACTTTTTTCTTACGCCTTCATTGAGCACTAATCTCACTAAATCCAGATTTTCCTTCATTTTTCTACCGCCATCAATTACGTAAATATGTTATTATAATAATGTTTTACTTTAATAAATTTCTCCGAAGCGTAAAACCCTTAAGCTATACTCCGCAAAATGTCAGCAACCGCAAACTCAAGCCCTTTTTTGTAATTAGATACGGATTCCGACCGATCATCAAAATACTTGCTTATCTCGACGGGAACTACGTTTGATGGTATGCTCTTTAAGATTTCATGATCTATTATGCCGCAGCATAAGAAGACCGGAGTACGTCGCTGCTTAAAAATATTTATAATGCTCCCGGCAGCCTTGTTCATCAGACTTTGGGAGTCAAATGCTCCCTCACCAGTAATAACAGCGTCTAAATCATTTAATGAACTGAAATGTAAATCCTCTAATATGAATTTTGAAGACTTTTTCACATGAGCATTGAAAAATATCTGAAATCCGGCAGCTAATCCCCCGCCTGCTCCGGACAATCCTTTAAACGGTAGCTCTAACTTATTATATTTTATAATATTAAGTATTTTAGCGAAACCTTTTTCAACTTCCTCAATCTCGTAAAAATTTAATCCTTTCTGCTGTCCGAAAACTTTGGCAGCACCTTTTTCTCCAAGCAAAGGATTTTCCACATCAATTACAACTTCTATGTCAAAAGGCAATGGAGTCATGCTCCGGTCAATTGATTCAACTCGATTGTAATTCTGCGGAAAAGGTTCAAGCTCTTCTCCTTCAGCATCGTATAATTTTAGACCGAATCGGGAGCACATACCTAATCCCAGATCATTTGTCGCAGTGCCGCCTATTCCTATTATTATTTTCTCCACATCGATTTTGTTTTCCTGCTTGTCTTTTCCTACGGCAAGCAACAAGTCCCCCATTCCCTTTGAATTCATAAAAAGAGGACGGCGTTTGTTTCTTGGCACTACTTTCATACCCAGAACCAGAGCCGATTCAATATAAAGCGTACGGTTTTCCGCATCGTATCCGGCTTCGCAATTAAATTTTGATTCGTTATAAGGAGTCTCAATTTCGTAGGATAAAGTCTGCAGATCAAAATTTTTACGGCACACATCCAGAAAACCGTCGCCTCCGTCGGAAATCGGTTTTACTATTAAGTCATACCCCTTACCTTCTATAAGGTTCTTCAAAATGTCCGCTATCTCAACGGAGTCAGCACACTCCTTAAAACTGTTTGGCGCAATTAAAATTCGTTTGTTTCGCAAAGTGTGATATCTCCGGATTTATATTCTGAATATTAATTTAATTCATAAATTATCTTTTTCATTTTTATATCGCAAATAAATTTAACGTCCCCATTTTAAGGATATAAATTCCTTGTTTATAGTTATAGTAAATTAATTGCGCCGACAAACGAATGTTCTATATTTGCCGCGCTTTTATTATTTTGAACATTGATTTTATATAACAATGAACAGCAGGAATTTTGGAAGAATTTAATTATCTAGAGCACTACAAAACAGACGCCGAGGAATTTGATTATTTCGAGGAAAGGAAAGGCGCCACCGAACACGATGAGAGACGCGTTCATGAATTCATTTCAGCCAAAGTTCCGGAGAACGTAAATACTATACTCGATGTTGGATGCGGCTCGGCGTGGGTGGCAAAAGAATTTCTTCCTAAAAAAGTAAAAGTTTTCTCCCTGGATATTTCTCCGGTTAATCCGTTGAAGGCATTAAAAAAATATCCTGATAAATACCATTTCGGTGTAACTGCCGATTCTTATTCTCTTCCCTTTCCGGATAATTCTTTAGAATGTATCATTGCCTCGGAAATTATAGAGCATGTTGTAAGTCCGGGAAAATTCGTAGCGGAATTAATGCGCGTGCTTAAGCCTGAAGGCTTTTTGTTTATAAGCACTCCCTACAAGGAAGTAATACGGTATTACCTCTGCATACATTGTAATAAAAAGACCCCCGTGCACGGACATATTCACTCGTTCGACGAGAAAAAATTGAGTTCGCTGTATCTTGGAAATGACGTTGAATTTTTCGAATGGAAAACGTTCGGCAACAAGTTTTTAATATTTCTCAGGACTTATGTGCTGCTGCGGTTTCTGCCATTCAGTCTCTGGAAGGCTGTTGATTCGGCAGCGAATTTGTTCCTGCCCAGACCCGTGCATATTTTGGTGAGATACAAGAAGAAACAGCTATAACTTAGCTAAGGCCGGTCTCTTCCGATTAAACTAAACAACTTTTTAATTTCTTCATCCCAGTTAAGGACTTCCGCAGCTTTACGACAATTCTCTATGTATTCGTTGTATATCCGATCGTTTGAGGAAATTTCCTTGATAGCATTTACAACAGAATCAATATTTTGAATATCTGCAGCCCGGCCGATTTTGAACTCGTCCACAACCTTCCTCATCTGAGGCAGGTCGCTTACTATAGCCGGAACCCCCGCAAGAATGTATTCAAATAATTTGTTAGGAAGAGCGTAGTAATAGCTTAGACTGATATTTTCAATCAATGCAAGACCTATATCGGCGCCGGCAGTATATAAAAGAAGATCTTTCTGATCGACCTTGCCGAAAAAGATAACCTGTTTCTCAAGACCTTTTTCCTTTGCGAGACTTTCATAATATTCTTTCTGTTCTCCGCCGCCTAAAACAACGAGAACGAAATCTTTAAGTCTGGGCAGCGCTTCATATATAATTCTTAATCCCCTGCCGTGCAGAATTACTCCCTGGTAGAGAAGGATTTTTTTCCCTGGCTGAATATTCAGTTCACCGTGAAAATCGAAAGCCGATGCGGGGACTCTGTTTAAAGGAAGATTTCTGATAACCAGAATATTGCCGATATTATATTCTTTAATTAAAAACTTCGCGTCCATATCTCCGGTTACAATAACCGTATCTACGATATAGATAAAATATTTTTCAATTATTTTTAATATAAACTGAATATATTTCCTTTCCCTTAATCCGGCAAGGTAGCCGTAAAGCTCTCGCGAGTCGTAAAATACCCGCCCCCGTTTTAGTTTACCTATAGTAAGGACCAGAGGCAGGGTGTAAATATCTTCGGCAAAATAAAGATCGGCCTTAGAGAAGATCAGTCTGCTCAACAGAATAATTTTAAACTTCAAATAGAATGTAAGTGAAAGGAATCCCTTTTTGAGTTTATAAACTGAGACGTCACCGGTTTGAGGCTTAAATCCGTCGGTAAGCCAGTCGAAAGAAACTGCCTTTACAGAGTATCCGTTTTCGGTAAGAGAAGTATATAAGTTCAGCGCCCTGGAATCGTAATTAATATTTCCCAGAAGCGCGATGAACGCGGATTTTTTCTTCATAAGAATTAGCCGGTTTTCCGGTTATAATTTTATGTAAAACGTGTTGCGCATTACCGTTTTAGCGTCGAACTTTTCCTTGAACTCGATCAGGCTCATACTGGGTGTCATCGGGTTCTCTGCTTTGGTATCCTGAGATACCCCGATGTCTACATATTTGTATCCGTGTTCGGTGGACCATTTTACTACTTCGTACATTACCCGCTGAATCGGTTTCAAATGTTCGTATTCGTACCGCAGCATATTGTAAAAGCAAAGCGCCACATTACTGTTGCAGAAAAACATGAGTGATCCGCCGATAGGCTTGTCTTTATAATAAACCATAAAAAGTTTTAAGTTCTCAGGCATTAAAGATTTCAGTTTGAGCAGGTCTTCGTATGAGTGAGTCGGCTTTACGTTATGCCTGCTTTTATTTTCTATAAGTATCGGATAGAACTCGTCGTATCGTTCGTTAATCTCAACACGAATATCTTTGTCTTTAAATGTTTTCCTGACGTTTCTTCTAACCGTAGCCTGAAACCTCGGGATTATTTCACTATCCTTATCAAGTTTAATTGCGCTGGATATATAATGGAGAGAGAATTGAAATCCCTGCCAAAGCATGGCAAAATCCAGACCCTGGTTTTGTACGGTTTCATAAATTATAGGCGCCGGTGTAAGCATAAATTCTTTTATGCCAGTACTTCTGCCGTACTCGAGCAGCATCGAAACTATCTCCATCTGGAACGAGAATTTCTCGTCTTTCACTACTATCGATCCGTAGCTTGCGCCGATCGGAGATTCGAAGAGCCCGTCCTTTAAGCGGCCTGGCAGCACCGCCGCTATTTCCCCTTTATCTATGAACATCAGATGATTAAAAGTAAACTTGCCTTCAGCATGGTAATCGAAAAATCTCTGCATATGGAACATCGTGCCGTTGTTTGAGGCGAGTACGAAACTATCCCACTTCTCTTTCCATTCCTCGGTGTATTCGATTATTTCCATTAAAATTTCCTTAGATTAATTTTCCCGGATCAGCGTTCCTTCACAAAAACTTCAAAATCCCCGAATGAAGCCAGCCGGCTAAAATCTTTGCCGCTTAGAGTTGTAAAATTAGGGAATTTATACTTCTGAATCTTCAATTCTTCAACATGTTTTTCATTAAAAATTATAAAGCTCCCGGCCGGGATACTCTGCAAATCAAAACCGGCACCGTCAAACCGGTCCGATAAATCCGGATTTTTATAACCGCGGATCAGATCTACACTGTATTTTGTAAAATGATCTGTATAAATAATTTTCTCCGGATGCGATCTGACGAAATCCTTGAACTTCGAAAGATTCCCGCTGTCAAAGTATGTTTCGTAGCTGAAGCACATCATTATGCTTGCGGCAAAATAAACTCCGAAAATTATATACTTCGCTGAGGATTTGAGTTTATTAATATAAACAGCGGAAATTATTATAACCGGAAGCAGCATCGGATAAATATACCAGCTCCGGTGAAGATCGAGAGGCTTGTACATTTTAAATGATGTAGTGAAAGCCAGATTTAAAATAAGAATCCCGAGGAACCAGAAAGTAAGCAGAAGATATTTTCTTCTCTTTAAATTATAGTAACTGCCTGCCAGCGCGAGAAGCGGCAGGAAGAGATAAAAACGTCTGATAAATATGGATTTAAGATTAATAACAAAAACCTGATACAAAACCGCCGGCCAGTAGCTTATATCAGGACCAAGTACTCGTCGGACGGTGTAAGGGAAAAAATCGTAGTAGCTGAAAGCGTAATTCGTTTCAGTAATTTTAAATCTGTAGAGAAAGTTTCCCTTCAAATAAAAATATACTACCCCTTCGGCGATAATGTTGAGTCCGATGAAAAACAATGGGATGAGTACCAGATAGTGAGTACGTTTCTTTCTGAATATAAGATACAGCCATAATACAAATAGAATAACAGCATAGAAGTAAGTATTCTCTTTGAACTGCATTGAAATAAAAAAACTTATTCCCGATAATACCGCTAGCGATGTATTGCTAGATTTGTATGCTTTCCATAAAAAGAAAATACCGAGATTTATGAAAAAGACGTTCGGGAGATCCGAAAATCCGATGGTTGCGAAAATGACGTCTGTCGGGAAAAACGCAAGGAGAAATGCGGCTGCCAAGCCTGCAGTTTCGCTTTCGGCAATTGACCGGGTAAGTTCATAAGCCAGATAAATTGTAAGGATAGAGAACAAGAAAGGGAAAACCACTGTCGCTGCTTCGTTAATTCCGAACAGTTTAAATGAAACCGCATATAAAACAGCTTCATTAATTCTCAGCGGGAAAACCGGATAGCCGAGATAATTGGCGGCAAAGTTCCCTTTTAACAGCGTATAGCCAAGATAAGAATAGTATGCGTCGTCCGAAAAAACATGGCCGACAAAGAAGTATAATCTGACTGCGATTGCAGCAAGAATAATAAAGTATATGAATAATTTATTCTTCAAATGCAGCTAAAGATTTTATAAAGGGACAATCCCCTAATTACATCAGCAAATTAAATAAATTAGCGAATCTTTAAAAGCAGTTATTGATTGTTAAGATAATTGCGCGGCATAATTTGAATTTAGTAAAATTCTTTTGATCCGGCATCCGGCAAAAAAATCAGCCACGAATTACACTAAGATTGTTAAAACAATTCGGTGAAATTAGTGGCTGATATCTCAAAAATAATATTAACTTTAATTAGTCAAACCGGAATTTAACCGAGAACATATTCGCGCTTCCAAGTCCGTACATAAAAGGCTGAAACGCGTAATCTAACCCCAGGCTTCCCCACATCAGTCCGAAGCCGGCTGTAAAGTTTTTAGATTCATAACCGGACTGGTAGCCGCCTCTGAGCGCGATAAGATGATCGTAAACAACCTCGGCGCCCAGGTTAATATGCGAATCGCTTGTTGGTGTATACTTCTGAAATTCAGCTGCGGCGGTTATGCCGAACTTGTCTGAAAGATTAAATGAATATGCCGGCCCGATTCTTATTTCGGTAGGAAGTTTTGTAGCCTCGTTTTTCAACAGGTTCATCGATCCCAGATTTCGGATAACAGCGGCGGCGGTTAAGCCCTCAATCGGAGTCTTATAATCAACTCCTAAATCAAAGCCCCACCCGGTCGCTTCGTTTGTATAAAGTCCCTCATAAAGATATTTAATTGTACCGCCGACTGACCAGTTTTCGGCGACATGAAATCCGGTGGAGATGCTTCCGAAAAAGAAATTCGCATTGAAGGTTGCGTCAGGCTGCTCGCTCGCTGTAGTTCTAACCTGTATATTGTCCACCGATGTAATGTTGAAACCGAACGCTACCGGCAGTCCCCAGAACGTAGTTTCCGCACCCAGTAAATCGCTTCTTGTATCCTGTATCCACTGGTTATGCATAAGCATGATCTGACTGCTGTTGTTATCTGCCAGCTTGGCAGGATTGTAAAAAAGAGACGACACATCCGATGAAGCGGCTGAGCCGACATCCCCCATGGCTATATTTCTTGCACCGAAACCAAGCTTAAGGAATGCGAGTCCGCTGTTGCCTGCCGACTGCCCGAACACGGAGACACTCAAAATCATCACAACAAGAAATGTTTTATACATATTTTAATCTATCTGTTTTATTTTCGTTAAAAGTTTGCGTTTAAACCGACGATATGCCGGTCCTGAGGCGAATTAGGCTCAATTACAAAAGCATAATCAATACCCATTACAATATTACCGAATTTTTTCGAATAAGAGAATCCGAACGACGGATTACTCGAATAATCGACGTTGCTTAAATTAAACTGATCTATACCGGCCCGCAGAAAAAGATTTTCATATATGTTATACTCCGCTCCTGCTCTTACAATATTAGTCCCGGCGTTGCTGCTTTCAAATTCGGCATCTACAATTAATCCGTATTGCGTATTAGTATAACTCACTCCGATCTTCTTAAGCAGAGGGAAATTATCTGTCGTATTAGTTCCGTTCTCCTGATAGATGGGAGTAGTATCCCACTTATACTTGCTGTTTAAATCGGAAAGCATAAAAGATACTTTCCAATTTTCATTGATCAAGTAGAGCGCGCCGAGGTCTATACCGAATCCGGTTGATGAAATCTTATCGTACAATTTGTAATAATAAAACTTAAGCGAGATGCCCAAAGCGAATTTCCTTGAGAATCTGTTGGCCAGACCAAGGAAGAATTGGTTCTCCGAAGTTGAAAGAGTTCCTGTCTTATTACCGTCGTTATCACGGCCGTCTATATTGCTAACTCCGGAGTTGATTATTCCAACGCTTAACCCCGCGCTGGATCTCGGCTGCCGGTTAGGTTCGGCAGAATCGCTCTTTGAATAGAAGTCGAACCTTCTCGTAAAATTAAGGAAATTAAGAGAGCGGTCGAGCGATAAAAAAGAATAAGAGGTCTGAAATGAATTATTTTTCTGAAAAGCTGACAGCGCAGGATTATAGTACGAAACCAGATTGCCTTCGGTAACCGCGGACATCGCGTTTCCCATTCCCATTCCTCTGGCGCCGAAACCCATTCTTGAAAATGCACCCGGCATGCTGCTTATCTCGGTGTATTTCGGCTGCGCGTATAACGCGGTTGTAAAAATTGCTATTAGAATAATGAACAGTTTTTTCAAGTCACCCTCTTATTGTAAAACTATAATTTTTCCGAATACAGGTTTTCCAGAACCCGCGTCAACGCGGTAGAAATAGACGCCGTTGGGAACAATGTTTCCCGAATCGTCCCGGCCGTCCCAGTAATCAATCACCCCGCCCGACTGATCGATCGCATGAACTGAGCCTCTTTCAGCGTTCTGCGCAATCGTTCTTATGTAATGCATTCCGAAATCGTATATTCGAATCGTAACCGGCACGTTTGCACCGTTAGTTGAATATTTAATTTTAAGAATATCCGTCCTCGGATTAAAAGGATTGGGATAAGCATAAGTATCGCTAGCGGAACTCAGCGGCTGCGAAGCGAAATAAACACTCCATTTCCCGCTCCACATCGAAGCGTTATTCGGTTCGAGTCTTCCCAGCCCGTCATCATTTCCCAGCCAAATATATCCGTTCGAAAAGCCTGCGCAGTAAAATACCGGAGACACTATTGAAACGCCCGAGACGGCGTCCTTAATGGTTGCGGGTAAGACCCAGTCGGAACCGTTATCTGTTGTTCCGAAAGCCCCGTCGTCGGAAGGAGCGATTACCTGATTTCCGCTAAAAGCAAAGTTATGAACCTTCTCGCCGCTTAGAGAAGTCTGCCAGTTTTGTCCGCCGTCGCTCGAATAACTTACTCCGTAAAATTCTGTTTGCCCCTCTGCCTGCCATGTTGCTCCCCAAACCGTATTATCGGCCGGATTGTATCCGAGTGCAACCACAAAATTTCCGCTGATGGCGTTGGCC
>JBJKTB010000276.1:0-7370 GCA_046703345.1 Ignavibacteriaceae bacterium | reverse complement strand
AAATTAAAACTATTCTCATTTATATCCAAAAACGTGAGGGAAAATTTTATTATTCCCAGCAATAGGAATAAGCGTACTACCATCCACTGTAAAAAATTGCCTAGAAACGACTTATGGGATTTCTTCTCTCCGGGTTCAATAGATATAATAGCCGCCACGAAGTTTAACGTTGTAATACAGGCGCCTATCATTATGGCTTTTAAATGGTGATGAGTTATAACGGAGAAATGCCTAAGCAGAAATACCGAAAAAAATAACAGTAATACGAATACGAAGCTGAATTTTAGAAGTTTGTGTTCTATTGTCATTTATCCGATTTTAATGCGGTTTTTATGAAATTATACATCCCGGACACTACTCCAAGGAATGAGAAAATTACTGTAAGGACCGGTCTGGTGTTGAACTTGCCGTCGAGCCATACGCCGAGAAGCACCATAAGCACCACTGTTGCGGCAAGCTGCGTTCCCAAACCGATGTACATCATCCATGAGCGGTCCGGATCGTTATTGTCGAATTTACTCAGCATTCAATTTTATTTCTCCGTTATTTCCGGTGAAGTTTTTTTCTGCTGAGGAAGATCGGCTCCGTCCATTCTGCTCTGCCCGTCGAACTTTGCCCCTGCCTCTACCACAAGAATCTTTGTTATCAGATCGCCTTTCAGCACGGCGGTTGATTCAAGCACTACTTTCTCTCCCGCCTTTACCGATCCGGAAATCTTACCTCCCAAAATTATAACCTGCGCCTGTACCTCAGCGTTTATCTCTCCCTTGCCGCCTATTGTCACATTGCCGTTTGCCTGTATATCTCCGTTAATAATACCGTCGATTCGAAGGTTGCCTTTGCTTGATAGCTTTCCCTCAAGCACTACTCCGGTGCTGATTATGGTTACTTCATCATTTACTACGACTGGATTTTTGTCTTTCAATTTCGACTTCCTCCTTTAATAGTTGAATAAAACAGTTTTGGGATCTATGGGCCTGCCGTCCTTCCAAATTTCAAAATGGAGATGGGGGCCTGTGGTTATCTCACCGGTGTTTCCGCTGAGCGCTATTATCTCGCCTGCGGTAACAACGTCTCTCGATTTTTTAAGCAGCGCTGAACAGTGTTTATAAACGGTTATATACCCGTCGGTGTGATTTATTATCATCATGTAACCGTCGCGCACGGTATAGTCCGCAAATATAACGTAGCCGCTGGCAGCTGCGTATACCGGCGTCCCGGTCCGAGCAACTATGTCGATTCCCATGTGTCCGGTTTTCGGGCTGAATCCCCGGCTTATGTAGCCGTTCAATGGCATCATGAAGTGAAAGCCGTCATGTTTGTTATCAGGCTGCGCCTGACTTGCTATCCCGATTCCGAATAATTTTTTTACCACCGTGTATATGTCGCCGCCGAATCCGCTGTCCTTCTTATCGGCGTTCATCTTGTTTGTGAGCGAATCTATCAATGTTGAATCGCCCAGAAGTACAGCGTCTTTTAGCTGCCTGTTAGTGGTCTTCAGGTCTTCCAGCTGCCTCGTTAGGAAGAGCATACGCTTGTTAAGTTCGCTGATTATACTTTGCTCGGCCGGACTCAAAGTTGCCTGCGGAGGGAAAAAGACATTTCTTAAAGGAGTAATATTTAGGAGCAGAAACCCCGCAAACCACATTATAATTGTGTACACCGCTAAAATTGTAATAGCTCTTCCTGAAGTTAAATGCTTCGATTTCGCTTCAGTGCCGGAACCGGTGGGCACAATTAAAACCGAAAAGCTCTTCAGCTTTTCCCAGCTTTTATTTTTTATACGATCGCGTAAAAAATTAAAATTCATAATATAAGATCGTTACATTATTTAAATTTTTCCAACAGGTCGGCAAACTTTAATTTCCCTTCCCTTATCAGTTTGGGCACACTGTCGCTTAAATCTATTATGGTTGAGGCTTCCATGAATGACTTCTTCTCCGTATGGAATATGGCTGCAACTTCCCCGCCGAACTCTTCTTTGATTTGAGCTGGCTCAAGCATAGGCGGCTGGTTGCTGCGATTTACACTTGTAGATATTAACGGCATCTTGAGCTCGGCTGTAAGCTTCTGGCAGAATCGGTTGTTTGGTATCCTGAAACCTGCCGTCTCCTGATTAAAGATCTCCGCCGTTTTTGAATTCAATTTCAAAATTACCGAGACCGGATTAGGCCATATCGCTAAAAGAAAGTCGAGATGACGTTCCGATTTTAATTCAACATATTTCTGCAGACTTTCAATGCTGTCAGTTAGAAGTATATACATCTTCCCGTCGGGCCGCTGTTTTATTTCATTTATAGTATTCACCGCATCCTGGTTAAACGGATTCGCGCCGAATCCATAGATGGTATCTGTTGGATAAATAAAAACCGTCCCCTCAAGATATAGTTTCTTAGCTTTCTGAACAGCTTCGTCGAAATCAGAGTCTATGCTGATTAATTCGGCGTCTTTTGTTTTAATCATTAAGCATTTCCTTAATTTTTGATATAACAATTTGCGGATCGAGTCTGTATCCGCATTCGAAAGTTTTAATAGGACATCTTTCATGCCCGTGAATACCGCACGGCTTGCACTTGAGCCCGTTAACGCGTAAGTATGCGCTATTTTCGGAGTAAGGATAAAATCCGAACTCGGGTACTGTGGAGCAGTAAAGAGTAATTACAGGCACGCCGGCGCTCATTCCGAGATGCGTCGGCGCGCTGTCGTTGCAAATAAGTATCTCGGATCTTTTTATTAATTCTGCGGTTTCAATCAGCGAAAACTCTCCGGCCGCAATATAAACTCCTTTACCTGCCCCGCGCTCTATCTCTTTGCAGAGATTTTTCTCAACTGCGCTGCCTATTAAGATAACCTTATATGAGCTGCCGGTTAAGTACTTTATTATTTCCGCGAAGTATTCAGCCGGATACTTTTTTGTATTCCATACGCTTCCCGGCGCTATTACCGCAAACTTTCCGTTTATGGAATTTTGAGAAATAAAAGCGTTTACCTTATGCACTGACTCTTCGGGCGCTTTGATTTCAGGTAAAATACGCCACCCTTCTCCGTTGTAATCGAAACCTGCCAGATCAAGATTCCGCCTCACTTCATGATGAGAAGGATTATAATCGATAAGATGTTTATACACGTATTTAAAGCTGCTGTTCGAAAATCCGTAAGTCTCGCGTACGTTCAGGTTCATCGCAATAAATGATGTCCTGAACGAACGGTGCGGCGAATAAACTCTAGTGTAATTGTTTTTCCTTAATCTTGAAGTGAAGCCGATTAACGAGAAGAAGGACTTTTGTTTTCCTCTCTTATCGATCACTTCAACATTATCAATATACGGCGAAGCATTGAATATATCAGCTGTCGACGGTATTGCAAGCACGTCTAATGCGCATCCCGTAAACTTTTCTTTAAGCGCCTTTATCATAGGCAGAGTCAGAATCGCGTCTCCGATAAAAGCGGTTTGTATTACCAGGATTTTTTCCATCGCCCGCCTAATATTTCCATCTCTTATGCATCCATAGCCACTGCTCGGGATACTTACGTACAGTACTTTCCAAAATGTCGGTCATACGCTGACTGATTATTGTTACTTTTTCTTCCTGATCATCCGGAAGATCGTCGGTTTTAATTTCGAAGAACTCCGCGGTATAGGTATAATCGGGCTGTCTGACGGCGCAGCCGTAGAGAATCGGTGCTTTTGTTTTCAGCGATAACACTGCCGGTCCTGTATATACCGAGGCCTTCCGCCCGAATAAATTTACTCGTATGCCTTCAGCGGGTCCACTCTGGTCCGCAACCATCGCAACAACTCTCTTTTCCTTCAGTTCCTGATAAACCTGTCTGATCGAAATTCCGAGTGAAACCACGCGGTTACCCCACTTTGTCCTCGCCGCGTTCAGCCAGTCGGTAACCAGCTTATTTCGCTGCGGTTTTACAATTACGGACATTGTGGAGTCAAGGTTAGCCCCCATTGACGCCGCCATATATTCCCAGTTTCCGAAATGAGCCGAAAGCAGAAGAAGCCCGTTCTTCTCTTCCTCTTTTTCTTTTACGAAGGACAGGTTTGTCCAGTTAACCGCTCGTTTTATTTCGTCTCTGCTCATGTAAGGCATAAGCAGTATCTCGATTAGCGTAATTGCAAAACTCTTGTAGCAGCCGAACGCTATTTTTTTTATCCGTTCGGGGGTATAATCGGGAAAGGCTTTTGACAGATTGTCAATAGTCGTTTCCTTGCGTATCGGAATTAAATAAAAAAATACAGCGGCGAGAACCGTAGCAAATTTTCTGGCTGTTTTTATGCCTGCCAGCTTGAATAAAAATCCGAAACCGGTAAAAATTATATATTCAAACCTGTCGGTCATCAATTTGGTGCTTAAGCCTTCTTTTAATAAAAATTATAAAAAAATTTGCGGCTTTAAAGTTACCGAATTGTTTTTATTAATGGAAACATAAAAAAAGCCGGCGTAAAGCCGGCTTCTAATTAAAATAAAGTAATCCGAATTTGCGTCAGTTAGTTGCTATCCGGCTCATCCAGTTATCGTCTTCCATCTCTCCGCGCTTGGTGGAATTAACAAGCTGATAATCCGAATAACCGGTTAGATCCGCAAATACAAATATTACACCGCCTTCTATATCGTTGTAACGCCAGATCTCGTAAGGTTTCGTGTCGATCTGATTAGGATATCTGTCGATCTCGCTCGGCTCTCCGTAAGTTATAAGGACTCTGCCTCTGTCAGTCTTCCAGCCCTGCCTGTTAAAGCTTCCGTACTTCCTGTTGGCTTCCTGAATTCTCTTGAGGTAATCCTGGAAGTATGAGTTCTGCGGAGTCGCCGGATCGGGATCTCTCTTCTTCCAGAATTTATAAAGGAAATCCCTCTTCGCTGCTACCGTGCTTAATTTCGAGTACTGGTCAATCTCATTTGATGTGGCTATATACTTTGACTTTGCGAACAGGTCATCACATTCTTCTAACGACATAACACCGAATACGCTGCTTAAAACCGGCGAGGCCGTTACCGCTGAAGTGTCAACTACTTTCACGCCCGGATTGTATACGAAAAATCTTTTCGTGGTCGACATTCCTTTGCTGGCGGCGCTGTATATAAGGGAAATTCTCATTATGTAGGAATCGGTAGGATACTTATTAATAGGGAGCGAACCGACTTCCACTCTAGACGGTATCCCCCGGCGAAGATCAAGATTCCTGTTGTAATATACTTTCCCTTTGCTGTTTATTACCATCGTGTTTAGCAGAAGTTTGTCTTTATTCTCCGGACTCGTCTTTTCATAAACTTCGAAATAATAAAAGACGACCGGAAGATTCTCCCCGAATACAAGAGTCGGCTGAGGCGTAACTTCAAAAGTATTTTTATAAAAGATGGAGTTCTTGTTCTGGCTGTTCTGCAGTATCCTCGACGCAAGCTGAACATCGCTTACGGCAAGCGTATCTTCTGCAAACGGATGGACTTTTATTATATCCGATAATTCCTTCTTGTTAGCAGGATTGTTTTTATCGGTTACGCTTACTGTGCATTTGTATATGCCGCCGGGTATCGCAAACGGAAGTAGTCCTACAAGACTTTTATTTGCGGTAGCGCTGGTATCTGTAATAGGATATTTTAATTTCCATTGTTTGTCTACTACGGCCTTGCCGGTTACGGTGTCTACTAATGAAACGCCGAGTACGCCTTCCACGTAATTTGTGCTGCCGTCGGAAGCAATTGTTAATGCCGACTGATTGAACGAGTAATAAAGCTCCAGATAATTGGAAACCGAATCGTACTCGAACTGGGCGAAATCATAGTCGAAAAGGTTGTTGTTCTGTTGAGCAAATGTCAGACACGCAAAAGAAAAGAAAAATAACAGCAGAAGAGTTTTTGTTTTCATTTTGAGGCTTATCGATTAGGTGATTGTAAAAAAGTTATCAATATTTTCAATCGAATTATTATTTTATATCCCGGTTTCGTTAATTGGACAACTAAATCAATACCGGGAACTTACTTAATATTTAGAACAAAATAGTATTACCACTATTATTTGTCAAGTATTTAATCATTCAGGTACGCGGAAAGGACCGAAAAGTGCAGATACTCTGTTTTTGCGGTTAAAGCTTAAAGCTTTACCGCAAAAACATTTGAAACACCCTGTATAGATGCGATCGAATTAACGACATTTTTGTCTATTTCACTGTCTACATTGATTACAGTTAGCGCCTCTTTCCCCGGATCGAGCCTTCCCAGCGAAAGCCCTGCAATGTTTATCTGCGCTTCGGCTAAAATTTTACCGACGGTCGCGAGCATTCCGGGTTTATCTATGTTGGTATAAAAAAGCATATTTGCTTCCGGCTTAAGCTCAAGATGAAATTTGTCGATGTACACAATTCTTATCTCGCTGTTTCCGAATACCGTACCGGCAAGCGATCTCCGCTCGGTTGCAGTAACAAACTCTACGGTTACCAGGTTAGCATAATTTACGTTTGCGCCAGATTTTGTCTCGTTGATTTCTATCCCCATTTCCTTCGCCAGAAAAGGAGCGTTAATCAAGTTAACTCCCGCAGTCATCTTTTTAGAAAGGAAGCCCTTCAGTACTGCAGTAGAAAGAAGTGTAGTTGAAGTGTGAAGCAGCTCCCCGCTGAAGTTGATATTAATTTTCTTTAACTGTCCCTTTGAAAGCTGTGAATGCAGCGCTCCGAGATTTTCGGCTAGCTTTACGTAAGGAACAAGTTCTTCGCTTCCCGAAGATTCCACAGCAGCCGCGTTAACAGCGCCTTTCACCGCTCCGCCGCCGAAAAGATCTACTATCTGTTCAGCAATCTGAATAGCGACTTTTTCCTGAGCTTCATCTGTAGATGCTCCCAAATGAGGAGTAGTAACAACTTTGGGATGCTGAATAAACGGTCCGTTAAAATCAGGCGGCTCGCTTATGTATACATCGAAAGCCGCAGCCGAGACTTTTCCCGAATCAAGCGCTTTTACCAGAGCTTCTTCGTTTACTATTCCGCCTCTGGCGCAGTTGATTATCTTAACTCCGTCTTTGCATAATTTGAGAGATTCTTCAGAAATAAGATCCTTTGTCTCGCTGCTCATAGGAACATGAACTGTAATAATATCCGCTTTCTTTAAAACCGTATTAACGTCTGTTAGCACTATTCCCAGCTTCGCGGCAACTTCTTCCGATAATATAGGATCGGAACCTATAACTTCCATACCGAAAGCTTTTGACCTTAACGCTACTTCCCTTCCTATCTTGCCTAAGCCGATAACACCCAGCGTTTTTCCGAAAAGCTCCGTGCCTTTGTATTTCTTTCTGTCCCATTTCCCGGCCCGCAGCGACTGGTTGGCCTGGGGGATGTTTCTGCACATCGAGAGCATTAATGCCAT
>JBJKTB010000275.1:0-5969 GCA_046703345.1 Ignavibacteriaceae bacterium | reverse complement strand
ATGATTAAGAAACAGGCCGATCAAAATTATGCCGCGGAAGATTCGGAAGGCAGAGTTCAGCCAACCCCGGTAGAAAGAGTCGGCACGATCGCTAGAGATCTAATCGACCAGATGGTTGATGTGATTTGGTCTATTGATCCCAAATACGATAAACTTGAAGATTTCATTATTCACTTTAAAAGCTATGCCTTCGAGGTTTGTGAAGCGAGGAAAATTAAGCTTCATTTTAAGACTCAGAACATTGAGCATATTAAACTCGGCCCTCAAACGAAAAGAAAACTTCAACTGATTTCGTCGGAAGCGTTGAACAACGCCTTAAAGCACTCGGAGTGTACAGAAATAAAATACATGCTCGAAGTAAAAAATAAAATTATTTGTCTTGAATTCTCAGATAACGGGAAAGGCATAAAACAAGGCGCCCGAAAAGAAGGCAACGGAATACGCAATATGAACAAACATGTTAAAGAGCTGAATGGCAATATTGTAATTGGTCCCGCGCCGAACAGCGGAACAATAATTAGCATAACGCTGCCTTTAAGATAATAAAACTATTCAAATGAATAGTTGAATATCTGTTAATTAGCTCTTTAAATTATACGCGTAAACAAGAGGGTTGATGAAATCTAAAGACTTAATCCGCGTGGCTATTCTGGACGACGACAAAGAATTTAGGGATCTGATTTCCATTACAATAAACAACAGTCCCGGATTTTCGTGTGTGGGTTTATACGCAACATGCGATGATGCTTTAATAAAAATAGAAGACGATATTCCTGACATCCTGCTGCTTGATGTTGCGATGCCTTACAAATCGGGTATTTTAAGCCTAAAAGAAATCAAGCGCATCTATCCTTCGCTGGAAGTACTAATGCTCACCGTCTTGAGTGATAACGACAAGATCTTCGAGTCTATAAGATCCGGAGCTGTTGGATACATACTTAAGAAAAGCCCGGCCAACAAACTTATGGAAGCTATAAGGGAAGCATATGAAGGAGGAGCTCCGTTTCCTGGAGAGATTGCCAGAAAAGTCTTAAAATATTTTAAAACTCCCCCGATTGATAATTCCGAATCGGTACTTTCAGACAGAGAGAGGGAGGTTCTGGAAGCTCTTGTTGACGGACACGGAACGAAAGCCATCGCGGAAAAATTGTTTGTCAGCGTAAATACTATAAGGTTCCATCTTCGGAATATTTATAATAAACTTCATGTAAACACCCGAACTGAAGCCGTAGCAAAGGCTTTAAAAAATAAAATAATTTAACCCCCCATAAAAACTATCCGATTGAATAGTTGATTTGCAGAATCCGACTTGATAAGTTAAAAAAGTAACAGGCAAATCAGCAACCGTGCGATTGAGTATTTTAATTTATCTTCAACACAATGTTGTTTAAAAGATTTTAAAGCGCGGTCGAGATATTAGTCATTATTCTATAAGCCGCAGAATTACAGAAAAAACATTTTAAATTTTATTTGGAAGACAAGCTTAAAGAATTTGAAATTTGTATAAAATCAATAAACGATAAAGTTGAAAAATATTATGAGATTACTAGTAACCTTAATTTGTTTGGCGTTTTTTTTTCCAAAAAATGTAAATGCGCAATCAACGCCGTCCGATTTTAATCTTGAGATAACAACCCGGGGACAGGAATCATGGGGAACATCCGGCTTCATTAATATTTCGGTAACCGGGCAATCTGAATATATTGAATCAAAAAGTATTCCTCCGCAAATACTGCTGGATACAACATTCGCTCTTAATTCTTCAAATGTTGCCCGGCTCTGGCAAACAATACAAGATAATAATTATTTCTCGCTTGACAGCAGTTATATAGCGGACTCATTATACGGGGGATCTATAGCTTTAATAACCGTTACTGCTAACGGAATAACAAAACAAGTTTTTTTAAGCAACGCCGCGCAGCAGTCCGTTCAAAACATTATAGATACAGTTAACTCATTATTACCGACGCGTTTTTATTTAGATTACAGTGTACCTGAAAAAGTGAATGCCGTTCCTACCGATCCTTGTAATCAATTATATTCATTCGATATTTCAAATAAATCCATCTCTCCAAAACTTTATAAAAAGCTGGAGCAAAATTATAACCGAATTTCTTCCGTAAAGGACGTTGTCCAAATTCCTCACGGCGGCGTTGAAATCGGCTATCAGATGTCATTAAGAAAAGCTGTCTCTACCGGGCATGCAACTTTAAAAAGTAAGGGTGATTATTTCGGCGATGCCGTGGCTATTACGGGAGACAACACAAAAAATTTTCCTCCATCAGACAATACAATTCACATAAAATTAAATCTCGAGTTCTACGGAGAATGCGACAATGCGGCAAATGAGGCGATGGTAACCAAAGATATTTATGATAAATGGAACGGGCAAACGACAAGCAGCGGGAAAAAAATAGAAATAAATATTTCTGTTTTATCTGATTCCGGCATTACATCGCCTCCGGGAACTCCCGGCTATGATGATATTAAATTGGCCTGCGGTAACGGTCGCAGCTATGTATGGGGATTGGGTGATCCGAACAGCGATAAAACAAACACCGGTACCTGGTACATGGGAAGCGAAAGCGTGACAACCGGCGCCTTCGGGCATGAAGCGGGACATTTAATGGGACTTGACGATCAGTATCAGGATTGGAAAAAACTGCCTGACGGTACGTGGCAGAATGTAAAAACCGGCCAAGAGTTGTCATATAATGATTTTGTAAATTATTTTAATTCGAAATTCCCGGATTATTCGTACTCGGCAAACAAAGATCTTGTGGATAATTCCAGTTTGCTCAGTGTTCCGCTGCCCGGGCATAGAAACGATCTCATGTTCGACGAAACAAAACCGCCCACTCAAACGGAGATTGATCAGCTGGCTTCTTCCTCAGGATTAATTATTAACATAAAGGCTGGCGATATACTTTCAAATAAAGATAACGATGAACAGAATTTATTAATAACACATACAGGCGATTTGTTTTTAAAACCAGGTGAAGTGAAAACATTAAACGGAATTTATACAGCGTGTATTGACGCGTATAGAGGAGCGCCTTCCGATTCCGTAGTTTTTGACGTTGCTCCCCCTCTGAGTGAATGGGGCGGAATTCCTTCTGCTCAATATCTGTTAAAACTGGCAAGGTTCGTCGATTCCACAAAACGTTTCTGCGGCTATGACTTCGATACGCAAGATGCAGTATGGAGAATTTCGGACAATGTTACACTAACGAGCAGCGCTGACTCATTATTTAAAATGGCTGGGATAAATTTAGAGAATAATCTATTTCATTTTCCAAAAATGATTAATAATTCAACTAACGATTCGACTTCCGGGCAGTATATTCCTGAGGAACTATTTGTGCCGGAAATTCAGCCGAAATCCGTTCAAGCCAACATAGGCGATAACTTAAATTTTAACGCAAAAATCTATCAGCCTTCAGGCGCAAATGATACAACGGATTTTTCTTGGCTATTGAATTATCCGCCAGGTAGTTCGTCCAAAATTTCGCAGAACGGTAACTTCGTGCCGGATAAAACCGGGATTTACGATGTATCAGTAAAAATTAATGTCAACGGATCAGATACCGCAAGTTATATTCCTGCATTAAAATCTTATGCCGTTGTACCCGATAAATTTACCGAAACTTTCGAACACCCTAATCTGACCGACAAATACAGCTGGCAGACATATGGCGACACAAAATGGCATATAACAAATTCTGAGGCGGAAACCGGTTCTTATTCAGCAAGTTCTGGACCGGTTTTGTATAACCAGACATCGACTATCCAAATATTTGTTGACCTGCCTAAGGACAGCTCAATTACATTTGCTGTAAAATTATTATCTAACGAAGGATCAACTCTCCAGTTTGATGTGGACAGCAATTTTTTTGACGAGTGGGCAGAATCAATGGACTGGCATTTTTATTCCTACCCTGTTAGTGCGGGCAAACATTTGCTGTCATGGCAGCTTTCAAATTCAATCGACGGGCCTTCAGAAGCATGGCTAGACAATATTTTTTTTCCGGATAATACAATTGTAACCGGTATAAACAGAAAAGAAGAAATTCCATTAAAATTTAATTTGTATCAAAATTATCCCAATCCGTTTAATCCATCCACAGAAATAAAATTCACAACCGCTAAACCGGGAATAGTAAAACTGTCGGTTTATAATACTCTCGGCCAGAAAGTAATTGATTTAATTAATAATTACATGACCGCCGGTGAGCATACCATAGATTTTAATGCAAAAAGTTTATCGAGCGGAATATATTTCTATAAGCTGACCGCAGGCGCATATTCGGCTGTAAAGAAGATGATACTTTTAAAATAATATTCGGTTTATAAATCATTTGTTGTTCGCTGAAAGTAATCAATTAAAATAGAAAGGAATACCACATGTTTCTAAAAAAATTTTCTTTCGTTGCTGTACTCGTAACTCTATTAATGCTCCCCTCCTCTTTACATGCACAGTTTGTTGCCGGGAAAAGCTACCTTGGCCCAACAATAGGACTTTCTTTCCTCGGCTCTACCCCAGAATTTGGAATAAATTATGAGTACGGAATGAAACTGCAAAATTTCGGAACAGTAGGAATCGGCGGTTTATTCCGTTATTGGGGCTACAGCGAAACTATTTTTGACGGAGAATGGAAGTATACAAATATACTTATCGGCGCACAGGGCAATTATCATTTCAATACCGACGGCAGTAAGTTCGATCCGTGGCTGGGCATTGTGCTCGCTTACGACGCCGGATCTGTTAGCTGGAGCGGACCTTACGGAAATTATGCCACTCCCGCTTACGGTGGCTTCTGGTCAGCACTGCAGGCCGGAGCTAGATATTGGATATCACCTACACTGGCACTGCGCGCTTCCTTCGGGCTCGGAACTTTAAGTTATGAAGCTTTGGATTTGGGAGTAGACTTTAAATTTTAAAAAACTTTCTACTTGAATTGATTTTTTACTCTCCTAGGAAGCTATCTCTCATTACCGATTAAGTTCAGAGGTAGCTTCCGAATTTTAAATATTTATAAAATTAATTCATCTGCCTCAACAATGGTATCATTAAGATGAGAAAAATATTTTTAATTATCTTTTTTATTTTAAGCGCTGCGATACTAATAGATATAAACTCATGCAAAAAGCCTTCACCAACTGAGCCTATTAGCGGTTCCGATTCCGGCCAAACCCCTTCGGGCGGAACAACGGAAATAGGAACCATCTCCTACACAGAGGATTTTTCGAGGGAAAAATCTGCCTCGCTTGACACAACGGCCATAAAAATCTCAACTACCGATGCGGACGGTATTAAATGGGACTTTAGCATACCGAAACAAAACTTGCCCGTTCCGGTTACAATTTCCGTTACTCCGATAAAAGATGTAAAATCAGATTCTGTTTTTAACATTACAAACGGTGTTGTATTTCAACCCGACGGATTTCAGTTTACAACACCGGCAACGTTAACCGCAACTGTCCCGTCATCTTCTAAACCATTTATATTTTATATTTTTACTCAGGACGGAAAGAAAATAGATTTTGCATCAGCCACCGGCGCCGGAGGAATTTATAAAATCCCTATTTATCACTTCAGCGGAGCCGCAGCCGGCACACCCACCAGTCCAGAAACGGTATGCAAAAGCGCAACGGCCAGTTACAACAACGCGATTGCTGAAGAGAATCAAATTCTAACTCTGCCGCTTACTCCTCCGGTTCCGCCGGATATAGATTATAACTGCGGTATAAATTCGGCTAAGAAAATGGCCGCGATGGATTATGTTAAGCAATTTATGATGCCTGAAGATACGGTAATAAAAAAAATTTTAGGAGCGGCGGCGGCGATAGATTTAATAGGATGTAACCAGACAATATCCGCCGAAGCCGTAAGTCAGGCAGGTAAGCTAGCGTCCCGAATATATCAAAAAGCTCAAAAGGCTTACTCTCAATATAACGGCGACAATAAA
>JBJKTB010000274.1:0-9837 GCA_046703345.1 Ignavibacteriaceae bacterium | reverse complement strand
CGTCTCTTCTTTCGTCAATCATTCCGTCCTGATCGTTATCGATTCCGTCGAAGGGATTTCCGGGACTTTCGAGGTAAGCGAATCCGAGATAACCTGTTTTCCAGTTGCCCGGATTTCCTATATTGCCCGGAGCCCAGCAGTATGCTATATCCAAAGAAGTATTATAGTATGCGCTGTTAGGGGGCTCGGAAGAGTTTGCACCGCCAACGCCCGGATCGGCATAAAAACCGAATGCGGTACTGTCGTAAGTATGGTCTGAAAGGTTAACTATATCGTAGTGCCAGAAAATACAATCTTCGGCCAGTACATGAGACCATTGAAAACCGCGTACTTCAACCCTCAAGCCGAGACCGCCTCTGTTTGAATCGCTGGCAAGCGGGAAGTAACTGTAAGGCGCGCGAGTGTATTTTTTATCCTGCGAATCGTCCATTACAAAGAACGTTTCAAAGTCAGCGTTAGATACCCCTTTTCCGAAATAGCCGTACCATTTACCGTTCCATGACGGATCAAGACCAAGCGCAGCCGGCCATTCCGGAGGAAAAGTACTGGTATCAATATTTACAGCCGGACTTTTGCTGTGCGGGTTCTGATAACCCGGAACGGGTTCTAGACCCCAGTGAACTCCGGTAACAGGATCCTGGCTGTCGTACTCTCTGTACCTGGTGATCAGCGGATTGATTCTGTAGCCGGTAGGCGTTGTAACTCTTGCGGCAATTAAGACGGCTGTACCGTCGAGGTTGTTATGGCCGGTACCTGCTGGCCACTCAACCGAAGGAGCGAACTGCCAGTAGCCGACTTCGCCGTAGTTATAATACAATGTATTTATTCTATTCCCCACCATAGTGCCTTCCCTTTCGTACTGGGAATTCCCGTAAGGATCCGCACGGTAAAGAGGGATTCTCGGGTCTTCCTGCCCTACATCTATCTGGGCAAACGTCATGCTGTAAAAGACACCGACCAATAAAAGAATAATTAAAAACTTGCCTTTCATTATATACCTCAAATCGATTTTATTAAAACCCTACGCTTAGACCAATGCGGATCTGCCTTGGCGCCGAGAAGCTAGTGGGATCGTTTATGTATTGCTGAAGCGTATTTAATCCGATAATGTTGCCGGCTGTATTTATATCCTGTGTCAGCAGATCGTTAGCCCTGCCGGTGGCGGAATTAACGTTCACCTCGTTCTTTATATCGAGTAAATTATAAATTAACGCAAACAGGTTTAGATCAAGCCCGGCAACGCGGAATGATTTCTGTGCTCTGAGATCGACATTGTATGTCGGCGGTTTTAATCCGTTGTTCTCGAACAGAAGTCCCTGCGATATTCTTACGTCTTCCGTGTAAGGGAAGCCTGAGCCGTAGCTGAATATAAGTCCAAGGTTCCAATCGTTAGGCTGTCCTATATTAGCTGAAATATTCAAAGTCGAACGCTGATCCCAGTTCAGCGGCACGAAAGTTTTATTTGTCTGAACGGGCGGATCGGTCTGATTGTTATAGAATACAGACATAGGATCGGAAGCGTCGCCCTCGGCCAGCTGATAAGTATAGTCGAGTTTTACACTGAAGAAGTCGGAGAAACGTTTATCAAGCGTAACAATAAAACCTCTAACGTTAGCATAATCCCGGTTAACATAACGGGCGTATTTTGAACCGTGATAAGTATTAATAATTTCCATTCCCAATAGGTTTCTTATATCCTGGTAATAAACTGTAAAGTCCAATGACATATCTTCGGCCAGAGCCTGCTGAAGACCGAGCTCATATTTTACGGTTCTTTCCGGCTCCAGATCGGGATTTCCCATAATAGTTGCGAGAGATCCGTTGGGCATCAGAATTTCGTCTGAGTTTACATACAGGTTTGAGAAGCTGGGTATCTGGAAAAAGTGACCGTAAGAAAAGTGAATGATTCCTTTATCTGTAATAGGGAAAGATATACCAAGGCGCGGACTTAACTGGGTTTTTGCCTTTGCTTCAACCATTACCCCCGGGTACGGAAAATTCGGATCGCGTTCCGGGTTGTTTAAGTCGCGGAGGTACTGAGAATTCGGTTTGAAATAATCGAACCTTAGGCCGAAGTTAATAATCATAATATCGTATTCAGCCTTATCCTGCACATACGCCGAAAAAGTAGTTGGATACTTTGTGTAAGCCTGGTTGCCCGGGCTGCCGAGCTGCGGATAAAGCGGAGAATAAATAGTATCTGCCGCAGAGCCTGAGTTCGGGCTAATGAGATTATAACCGTGATCATAAAGTTTGTACCAATCGAGTTCCGCACCCAGCCCTATTTTATGCTGTCTGGAAATCTGATCATTAAACTGCCACTGCAGAATGCTTTCAACCGTTTCTCTTTCATAGCGCCCGGACTGCTGGCCACCGTACTGAAAAGTATAATTGGAGGTGGGTACGCCCTGCGCCGGATCTACATAACGCGGATCATTAGGATCGGCGTAAACATAGCCACGATAATCATAGCGGTTAACCGAAAATTTTAAAGTCTGATAAACGCTCTTCGAAGCTATGTGAGAGATCTGGATATTATGAATGAAACCTTCTGAATAGTTGTTTGTAATACCGTCGGGATTCCAAGCCCACTGGTGGCTGTAATATTTGTTCCAAGCTTTATTCCAGAAAAGCCCGTAGGAAATTTTCACATCGGGAAGAAGATAAGTAAGCTTTCCGTTGAAGGTATATCTTTCAGTCGGATTCATCGGCACATAAGCGCTGTCGCCAGAATGAAATATTATCGGATTTCCGTTAAGGTCTTTTGGTCCGTTCAGCGGATTATCCGAAACATTAAAAATTCTTTGTCCGTATAAATAGCCGGGATCATTGTAATATCTGCCCGTTGTAAAGAAAGTAAGATGATGCAGGATAACCGAAGGACCGCTGAGACTGAATTCATAGTCTTTTGTTCTGAAGCTAGCTATCTTGCCCACATTTGGAAATAAGTTGGTATGTGTCGTTACGTAATCGCCTGTGTAAGCCGAGAGCATGCCGTGGAAATTCTGTGAACCGTCCTGAGTAACTATATTTACCACACCCGACATCGCGCGTCCGTATTCGGCATTAAACGTACCGCTTATAACTTCCATTTCTCTTATTGATGAATTTTCAATTTGAATAGGAAGAGAACCGTTATACGCGTCGGTAACCGGAAGGCCGTCTACAAGGTAAGAAACTTCGTCGGAACGTCCGCCTCTGAAATGGCCGCCCACAACACCTGCCTGAAGATTGATAATCTGCCCGACACTCTCAACAGGCATCATCTGAATCTCATTTGATGAAATTGTTACAGAGGAAGAAGTAAGATCTTTCTGAACCAGCGGACGCTGAGCTGTAATAACCACTTCTTTGGTGCTTACGGCGGTCTGATTCATTTTTACGTCCAGTTTAAAAGTAAGATCAATCTTAATGGGAACTTTTTTAATTACTACTTTTTCGTAGCCTACTGCGCTTACAATAACCGTATAATCGCCGGGAGGGATATTATTTATATAATAATAACCGTCAACATCCGCCGCAGCTCCCATATAAGTTCCTTCTATGATGACGTTGGCACCGACAACCGGATCCCCGGTTTGGGCATCGGTAACCCGGCCGGATAATTTTCCCGTCGTGCCCGCGTAAGCAAGACCCGATAGGAAAATAATCAAGAAGGGGATAAAAAATAATTCCCGAGCTTTTTTCAAAATGTATTTTAATCCAATAACATTCTGATTATTGTAATTACACATGATCTTTTTTCCCAATTAGTATGATAATTATTGAATCGAACTCTCCCTTTCCGGCCTGCATCTCCGCCTGCCGGGTTTCATAATCAACCGATTAAACCGCTGCAAAATTATTCTTTACGATTTAATTCTAGAAATTAAAAACCATCCTGTCATAATTTCGGAACGCGTGAACTATATAAACACAAATAATTAAAAAGCGATCCCGTATAAAACGGGACCGCTTTAAAGAACCCATTACTTAAGAAGCATCATCTTCTTAACGCTAATAAAGTTGCCAGCATGAATCTGGTAGAAATAGACTCCGCTTGCAAGTCTTGAAGCATCGAAGTTTACGCTGTAGTGACCGGGTGCCTGGTACTGGTTCACAAGGTTCGCAACCTCTCGGCCGAGAATATCGTAAACCTTTAGCGATACTTTGCTAGATTTTTCAATGGAGTACTGGATATTAGTACTGGGGTTAAATGGATTAGGGTAATTCTGGGCTAACTGATAAGTACTAACCGCCTGCCTGTTATCCTTAATTCCTGTAGTAACATCCCATTGATCACCAATCCAAGTATGTGACCAGAGCGCAACGCTCGAATACGAGTTACCGTTTGCAATTGAAGAATAATCCAATTGTCCGTCTCTTTGAGTTTTGCCCGGGCTAACGCTGCTAAGTTCGAGATCAAAAGGAATTCTCATTCCAATTTGCGGAACAAAAACATTATCTGTTCTTGTATTGCCTGTATTTGATTTATGAGCGATATCGTCCCAAGAAATTTTAGCCTCAAAGTTGTATCCCGCCAATGGATCCGGGAACCTTGAACCCCAGAAATAATTATTTCCAGGAACTTCAAGAGAATCCACGCCGTCGTTATCAACAATTATTCTGTCTTGAGCAAATCTGAAATGATAATCCGGTTGAGAGCCGCTTTGAAGAGCAGTGTGACTTGCACCATGGGCATTGTACAATCCAATAAAGAGATCCGTAGAAGTGTTGAACCAGGATGACTGATTCGGATCAAAATATATATTGTTTGTATTAATATGTCCCGCTACATAAAGATAGTCTTTATCTACGGCTACATATATTTCTCCCGAGCTAACCGTATCACTAGGCACATTGGTATTTGTAACAACCGTACCGCTGTGATCGCTCACAAAAAGACGGAAAGGTTTAATGCCGGCCGCAGTCCACTCGCTGAGATCACCGTCTGCGGCAAAGTTTGCGGGGGCAGTAGGATTGATAATGGAAACTCCTTTAGCAGTATTAGTAACGCTGGTGGCAAGGAAGCCCGGTGTTCCTAAAAGGCCTTCACCGCTTTTACAAACAACCGCGTAATAATATGTTACCGATTGGTCGGTAGCCGGAGCGATTAAATTGTGCACAAATAGTTGAGTTCCGTGAGCTACCCCTATTGCAGCTACTTCCACACCATCTGCGTTAATATCTGTAATAGGATTTTTGGAGTAATAAACATTATACGTTTCGTTAGATTGTCCCGGAACATCCGTCCAAACAATTGTGTTTGAAAAATTATTGTTTGCAAAAGCCGAGATTCCTGTAGGAGCTACAGGAGGTACAGGCGCCGACGGATTACCTGTCCAAATATCTGAAAGCCAAACGTTTATGCCGGCTTTGCCGTCTGCTTGAGAAATAATCTGCCAGACCGCAATTTGTGACGGATCAAAATCTCCCGGCTGAGCAGGTGATTCTTGCCTTTGAACTATATCCTTGAGGGCAATAACATACTGATGCCATAATGTATCTTGTATAACGTTGAAAACATATCCCACAGCATGGGTGCCGTCTTCAAATTGTACTCTCATCGAATCTACGCCCGGATCCGCTTTCATGAAAAACTTAAGGCTGTCAACAGGCCATCCGCCGGAAAGATTGAATTTGGGAGATACATTAAATCCAATTCCGTTCCATCCGCTACCCCACTGATCGCCCATTATCCAGTGAATAGAATTTGTGTTAGGGACAGGTCCGTTTCCGTTTTCAACAAATGCGGATGCATCGCCCCATTGGAAAGCCGTAAGATTATTTGGAGTACTCAGTCCGTTAAATACAACAAAAGGAACTGGTCTGTTTCCGGTTCTTTCGAAGCCGTCGAGCTTTAACTCAAGTGAATCAGCAGGAATATTATCCGGAGCGGTATACCCGGAAGTAATGAAACCTATATTCCATCCGACCAGCTTGTCAAGATTTAATTTATGGTCGTTATAGGTAAAGCCTCCCCAAGAATAGGGAACCATAACAAAACCGCTGTCGCCGGGAACAACGGTACCGTCCTGCGAATTGATCTCATGCAGCGGAACTTTAAGCAGATACCAGTTGCCCTGCGAGTCGATCGCTGTGGTATTATCATAAACATATGACTCTATTGGATCGCCTGGCGCATCCTGGTCGACGAGAGTTAATCTGAAGAGCATATACTCAGGATGAGTAGGAGCCTTTACTACTTTAATCCATATTCTTAAAGTATCGCTTGAGCTCCAATCCATCGTTTGTCCTTCCGGAAGACGGTATATGAGCTGAGAATAACTTCCCCAAGGATGAAAAGCACCAATTGAAGTGTTAATATCCAGAGAAGCGGCACCTTCTACTTTATCTGTAGAATCTTCTTTCACAGTAAGGTAGCTGGGAGCGCCTTCCACATTTCCGGTCCAAACATAATTGGTATCGGCGGAAATATTATCGAAACTTTCAATCATAGATTCCTGCGCAAATGCAGCAAACGACCATGAAAGAATCGTGATGAGAACAGGTAGAATAACTTTTTTCATCTGTTATCTCCCATTTATTTTTAATTGATAGTTAATTATTTAGAACATCACACAAGAAAACTTTAGAACCACAAACCCCAAAGCCCGATTATAATAAGCAATATAAATGCGGACATCATAACGTTAATCCTCAGGGAACCCCGCGAGTTAACACTGGAAAATCCAACAACCAGTTCGGAAAAACTGCTCGGCACCAGATAATGCACACCCGATACTGCTTTTTTCTCTTTTGAAACAGGAAGATAGCTCAAGATTAATATCAATACCGTACTTAAAACGAATAAGAATATGGAAAAGTGTAAAAAGTTTATGTTCACGATTGAAGCAAGCAAACCGTGACCAGACAAATTTGTCCCGTAGATTAATTCCAGAACCAATCTTAAAAAACCAATTCCCTCTCCAATGATTAGAGTAGTTATTGCGGCTTTGCCGCTTACCTTTTTCAGTATAAATCCCCAGAGAAAAACGGCGGCTATCGGCGGGCTGATATATCCCTGAAGACTCTGCAGATAAAGGTAAACCTGCGAACTGATAAGTTTAACCAGCGGGACACAAATAATTGCCAAGATAACTATAGCGGTTGTGGCCAGCCTTCCTACAAGAACCAGTTCCCTATCGCTCGCATCCGGATTATTCACTTTGTAAAAATCATTTGTATAAAGAGCCGCCACAGTATTAAACACGCTTGAAAGCGACGACATGATTGCCGCAAGCAGTCCGGCGAGTACTATTCCTTTAATACCTACCGGAAGAATACTACTTGAGAGAAGAAACGGATAAGCGTCGTCTCCTTTGATACCGGGGAAAAGAGCTGCGGCTATTAAGCCCGGAAGCACAAGTATAAAAATTGGCAGTATCTTCATTAACGCGGCAAAGAGAGAACCTCTTCTAGCATCATTAATAGAACGCGCGGAAAGTATTTTCTGAATGAAATACTGATCTGTAATCCAATACCAGAACGCAAGTATCGGCGCGCCAAAAATTACTCCCGTCCACGGATAATCGGGATCGCCTACAGGTTTGAACATATTAAAATAATTTGCGGGAAGCTTTGCTTCCAATCCGGCAAAACCGCCCACTGCTTTGAGTCCGAATACTGTAAGAAGCAATGCGCCTACGATAAGGACAACAGCCTGGAAAACATGCGTCTTCATAACGGCAGTTGCCCCGCCCAGCACCGAATATAATCCTGTAAAAAGCACAATCATTATAGCAGAAGTATAGATATTCAAACCAAACATCTGATAGAATAAAATGCCGCCGGCGAACAGTGTAACCGAAATTTTTGTAAAAATATAGATAACGATTGAAATGCTTGCGAAAGGTTTTCTAAGGGAGGGGCCGAATCTTTTCTCAAGGAATTCGGGAGTTGTTACCACGCCTGCTTTAATGTAAATAGGTGCAATTATCCATCCAAGCAGGATAAGAGTAAATATAGCCATAAGTTCAAACTGCCCTACGGCAAGTCCTCTGGCGGCGCCCGCTCCCGCAAGTCCGATGAAATGCTCGCTCGAAATATTTGTAGCGAATATAGAAAGCCCTACAGTTATCCAGCCCATTTTTTTACCGGCAAGAAAATAGTCCTGATAATTCTGATCTTTCTTGCTCGAATAATAAAAGCCGAGACTTAAAACTACGATTAAATAAACCAGAAGGATAAGGCTGTCTAAAAATGTAAAATCAACATGCAAATATTCTTCCGTTTTTTACTTATAAATTCACAAATAGTGCCAAGTAAAGTTATTCTTCAATTACTCTTTAATAATTAAAAAGCGGATTAATTCGGCCTTAAATCCATCTTTTTTTATTAAATTGATAAAAGATCATTTATTATTCTAATAATCGGATATAAAAACTCGGAGCTTTTAAAAAGCTCTGAGATTTAATAGCATTTAAGCAATACAAATTTTTTCGCCGCCATGAAATTGACGGTCTGATGATGTTCTTCAATATCCTTAACCGGAAGTAAAAATAATTTGCTTTCAGTATCCGCCTCAATGTAGAAGGAAAAACGATATTGAGAAGTTTTAACTTTAAGGTTCACAAATAATGCCAAATAGACTTAAAAAATCTTCTGATGTAACATTGTAGAAATTTGAGCCGCAGAAAAATTTTAAGCTGCAGAATTATTAAATTGATAAGAGGCAGCTTATTATTCTAATAAAATGGTAACCTCGAAGATTTTTAAAATCTTCGAGGTTTATTAAGCAGACTACTTAAGAAGTATCATTTTTCTGATCGCCGAATATTTTCCGGCGGAAATTCTGTAAAAATAAATTCCGCTTGAGAGATGTTTTTGGTTGGAAGAATTAAGAGGATTGAATTCAACTTTGTGTTCTCCAGCCTGCTGATACTCATTAACCAATTCGTCAACCTGACTGCCGAGCACATCGTAAACTTTCAAAACTACTCTGCCCGCTGCAGGAATTTGATAATTTATAACGGTAGACGGATTAAACGGATTAGGAAAATTTTGATCCAATTTAAAGGTGTATTCTTTATTTGAACCTGATTTTACATCTGTGGTCTTAGCAGTAAACATCATGTAATTAAGATTATAGCCGCCCGATAAAAACTGAGTTTTAATTTTATGAGTGCCTGCTGTAAGCTGAATGTTATCCAGAGTTATTGTCTGCCAATTCTGCCAGCCGCCTGATACAGGGATTTCTATCAGCGGAGATATCACAACACCGTCATTCCAGATAATGAATTGCCCGCCGGACTGGTTGCAGGCGTAGCGGATATCAAGACTGTAGCTGCCGGATTGCGCAACGTTAACGGTGTACTGCATCCACTCGCCGCTGTTTATCCATCCTACGTCGTAGCCGTTTGTGGGAAGATCGCTGCAGGGCTCAATATCAACACCGTCGTTACGGTAGCTCCAGCCGGAGTTCCAGGTTGTATTTGAGCCGCCTGTGTTCTGGTAATCATTATCGTTATATGCGTAAGTTATTCTGCCCATATCGTAATTATCGAAATAAACGATCCCGGGAATATCGTTTTCCGCGTAAGGCACTGTGGATGTATTATCAGGCTGCCTCAACATCGCGTCTATAACATCCTGCTGAAAAACGCAGCTCTCAAACTTAAGATTCGCGGCCATTCTTAATAAAGTATTCGTCGCAAAGGTTACCGTTGGTTTGGAAGCCTTACCTTCCCAGTAATTCAAAAGCTGCTGGTAATCTCCGGTGATAGGCACATTCAGCGGAGCGTTGATGGTTGAGAATTTTTTTAAAGTCCACCATGACCATCCGATATCGAACTGCTTCATCAGTGATATACAATCTGTAAACCAGGTATTTGAATTCTCACCCGATTCGCCGAGCCA
>JBJKTB010000273.1:0-5289 GCA_046703345.1 Ignavibacteriaceae bacterium | reverse complement strand
ATAAAATCATATCGTCTCACCAACGAATCTTTCGGTTACCCTGCTATTGCGCAGGAAGATATAAAAGGAGATTCGCCCGAAGTAAACGCGGAAATAATACTGGATGTTTTTAAACGAAGAAACATTAACGGCGCTTTTCATACAGTAGCCGCAAATACGGCGCTCGCTCTTTATTCGGCTGGCTACTCGCCTGATCTTTCGGAGTGCAGGAAGGCAGCTGAAGATTCCATAATAAGCGGCGCCGCTATGGCTAAGCTGAACGAGCTGAAAGACTTCGGCAAAAGATTTGCCAGTTAGAGAGAAAAGATGAGCATACTTGAAAAAATACTCGCTGTAAAAAAAGAAGAAGTCGCGGCTTTAAAAAAGAGATTCACTCCGGCTTCTATCAAAGAATCCGCCTTCTTTCAAAGGAAGCCGATCAGATTTTCGGAAAGAGTTAGGAACAACCAAGCTTTATCCATAATTGCGGAGATAAAAAAAGCGAGTCCTTCTAAAGGACTAATAAGAGAGGATTTCGATCACAAAGAAATCGCTGCTGCATATTTTGAACAAGAAGTTAGCGCCGTCTCGGTCTTAACCGACAAACAATTCTTTTCCGGAGACATTGAGTTCATGAAAGACGTAGCGGTATTTAAAAGCGCGCCCGTATTACGTAAAGATTTCATCATCGATGAGATACAGTTGCTTGAGGCAAAGGCATACGGCGCAGATATGGTGCTTCTTATATGCGAAGCTCTTTCCGCCGCCCGGATTAAGGAATTAACGGAAATTGCAAATGAAACCGGTTTGGAAGTTCTCCTCGAACTCCATTCCGAAGATCAGCTGGAAAAGATTGATTTCTCTTTAAATAAAATAATCGGCGTTAATAACAGAGATCTTAACGATTTCAGTGTGGACCTGTCAAGGACAGGCAGCATTTCGAAACTTCTCCCGAATGGAGTGCTAGTAGTTGCTGAGAGCGGAATATCAAAAAAAGAAGATATAGATTATTTAAAAAGCAGCGGCGCTGACGCGATACTTGTTGGCGAACATTTAATGCGTTCTGCTAATCTGAAAGAAAAACTGGCCGAATTAAAATCGTGGTGCGAATATGAAAGTTAAAGTCTGCGGCATAACAAATCTTGAAGACGCTCTTCTTTGCGAGGAATACGGAGCCGACGCCGTCGGATTTATTTTTTACGAAAAGAGTAAGAGATATATAAAATTTGATTCCGCTGCGGAAATCATCTCTAGGCTTTCGCCGTTCACGATGAAAGTGGGTGTATTCGTTAACTGCACTGCCGGGCATATAAACGAAACGGCGTCTATGCTTTCCCTTAACGCGGTACAGCTTCACGGCGATGAAAGTCCCGAAACGGCTGAGCAAATAAAGTTTCCGGTAATAAAAAGCTTCAGAGTTGACGCCGGTTTTGATTTTGAATATTTAAAGAGATACAAGAACGCGACTTTTCTTCTCGATTCAAAATCCGATAACGGTTACGGCGGTACCGGCGAAAAATTTAACTGGAATTTGATTCCTCAAGTATTCCGAAGTAAAATTATTTTAGCGGGCGGCGTTTCGGTTGAAAATTTAGAGAACATTTTTAATAAAATAAAACCGGCGGCTGTAGATCTTTCGTCATCTCTTGAAAAAGAGCCGGGAAAGAAGGACGAAATTAAAGTGAAAATTTTTTTTAATGAATTCAACCGTTACAGGAGTCGTAAATGGTCATCATGATGAAGCTCGAAGCGCCCGAAGCGCATATTGAAAAAGTAAAAGAAAAAATAATTTCTTATCACTGCAAACCGCATCTCAGCAAAGGCAGTTACAAACTGGCGATAGGAGTAACCGGCCCTACATCGGATTTATCAATAGAAGATTTTTTAAATATGGACTCGGTGGAAGAAGTGTTAAAAGTAACCAAGCCTTACAAACTCGTAAGCCGCGAGATGAAACAGGAAGATACGGTAATCTCCATGGGCGGAGAAACAATAGGCGCAAATGAGCTAGCGGTAATCGCAGGGCCATGTTCGGTAGAGAGCAGACAGCAGCTTTTCGATATCGCTGGCGAATTGCGGGAGATGGGAATAAAGTTCCTTCGCGCCGGCGCATATAAACCGCGCTCCAGTCCTTATTCATTTCAAGGCTTAAAGGAAAAAGGACTTGAACTGCTTTCGGAAGTGAAAAAGGAGCTAGGTATGATGGTAGTAACTGAGGCGAAGGATACAAAGTCTCTCCCGCTTATAGCCGAAGTTGCCGATATAATTCAAATTGGAGCGAGGAACATGCAGAACTTTTCGCTGCTCGAAGAAGTCGGCAGCCTTCCGAATACGGTTTTACTTAAGAGAGGTTTAGCCGCAACCATAGAAGACCTTTTGTTAAGCGCCGAATACATCCTGGCGCAGGGAAATTACAACGTAATTCTCTGCGAGCGAGGAATAAGGACCTTTGAGACCATGACGCGCAATACGCTGGACCTGAACGCTGTACCGGTGATCAAAAGCCAATCGCATCTGCCGGTAATTGTGGATCCCTCTCACGGAATAGGAATGTGGGACAAAGTTACGCCGATGGCGATGGCTGCTGTTGCGTGCGGTGCGGACGGAGTTATGATAGAAGTTCACAACAAACCGGATGAAGCGTTGTCCGACGGATTTCAATCTCTTACACCGAAGAACTTTAAAAAATTAATGAACAAAATCGAACAGCTCGCACCTGTTGTAGATAGAAAGATGCCACATTATGCAAACGTTATCTAATTATAATTATCCCGATACCTGCGGAAGATTCGGTAAATACGGAGGAAAGTTCGTGCCGGAAACTTTAATTACTCCCCTCCGCGAACTTGAAGAAACTTATTTAAAATTAAAATCCGATGAAAAGTTTCTTTCGGAATTGTTTTCTTTAAATAAAGAATATACCGGACGCCCCACACCTCTCACGTTCGCCGACCGTCTTACAGAATATTACGGACGCGGTAAGATCTATCTTAAAAGAGAAGATCTCTGCCATACCGGCGCGCATAAGATAAACAACGCGCTCGGACAAATTCTTCTAGCCAAGAATCTCGGTAAGAGAAGAATAATCGCTGAGACTGGAGCCGGGCAGCACGGCGTAGCAACCGCAACAGTCTGCGCAAAATTCGGATTGAAATGTTTCGTCTACATGGGCGAAGTCGATATGGAAAGACAAAGCTTAAATGTTTTCAGAATGAAGCTGCTTGGCGCAGAAGTAATTCCGGTTTCCTCAGGCAGCAGAACATTAAAGGACGCTACCAATGAAGCAATAAGAGTCTGGGTTACAAATGTTGAGGATACACATTACATAATCGGTTCTGTCGTGGGTCCGCATCCTTATCCGATGATGGTGAGAGATTTTCAATCGGTAATCGGTAAAGAGACTTATCAGCAGATTAGCGAAGCGGAAGGAAAGCTTCCGGATTATATCGTTGCCTGCGTGGGCGGCGGCAGCAAAGCGATGGGAATGTTCTACCCGTTCATAAATACGTCTTCAAAACTTATAGGTGTTGAGGCCGCAGGATACGGCATAGACACCGATAAGCACTGCGCCACTCTTACTCTGGGGCGCGAAGGAATTTTCCAGGGAATGAAGACATATCTTCTTCAAAGTAAAGACGGACAGGTTTCCGAGGTTCATTCTATTTCGGCCGGTCTAGATTACCCCGGAGTAGGCCCGGAACATAGTTTCCTTAAAGATGAAGTAAAAGCCGAATATCATTCGGTTACAGATGACGAGGCACTCAAGGCGACTGAGCTTCTTTCAGAATACGAGGGAATCATTCCGGCTTTGGAAACCGCGCATGCTGTAGCTTATCTCGAAAACCTGATGCCGGAAACATCAAAAGAAGATATCGTGGTTGTAAACGTGAGCGGCAGAGGTGATAAAGATTTAAACACAATTAAAAACAGTCTGGGATTTTAATATTAATGAAATCTATTGCGGAATTTATAAGTAAAAAAAATAACAGCGGCGAGAAAGTCCTTTCCGTGTTTCTTACAAGCGGCTTTCCTGTAAAGGAAAATTTTTCGGAGCTCGCGCTTAACATTCTTGATGCGGGAGCTGATATGCTGGAAATAGGTTTTCCCTTCAGCGACCCGCTTGCGGACGGACCTGTAATACAGCATTCATCTCAGACAGCTTTAGACAGCGGCGTAAATCTGGAACTTACTTTTAATTTCATCAGCGAAATTAGAAAACGAACAGATAAGCCTCTGATCCTTATGGGATACGCAAATCCCGTATTGAGCTACGGAACCGGCAACTTTGCCGAGGCGGCAAAAGAATGCGGCGCCAACGGTGTCATCATACCAGATATACCTATTGAGGAATACGACGGTTTCTTCGAAAATCATTTTGAAGATCTTGAAACGATTCTCCTTATTACTCCGACTACATCAGCCGAAAGGATAAAGCTAATTGATGAGAAAAGCCGTGGATTTGTTTACTGTGTTTCGGTAAGCGGAACTACAGGCGTTCGAAATGAGAATAAAGAAAACAGCATTGAGTTTGTAAAACGAACCAGGACATCAATAACAAAAAATAAAACCCTGGTAGGATTCGGAATTTCAGGACCAGAGGATGCGGTGAAATTTTCACAGCACTGCGACGGTGTAATCGTCGGCAGTGCCGTTATAAAATCACTGATGAACGAAAACGGAAGCTATAGGGACACGGTTGCTTTAATAAATAGAATAAAAGAACCGCTCCGCCGAGCTAATTAATTTTTCAGCTTAACAATCATTTCGATTTCAACCGCCGCGTTCAACGGCAGTTCGTTAACGCCTACGGCGCTTCTAACGTGTTTGCCGTTTTCGCCGAATATTTTTCCGAGGAGTTCCGATCCTCCGTTTGCTACTTTCGGCTGATCGGTGAATCCGTCCGAACTGTTCACGAATGCGGTTAATTTGACTACTCTTTCGATTTTATCAAGATCGCCGATTACACCTTTAATTACACTGAGACAATTTAAAACGGAAATCTCAGCCGCTCTTCTTCCGTCTTCCTCGGTAACGCTTCCGCCGAGTTTACCCTTGTATTTAAGCTCTCCTTTTACGCTCGGAAGCTGTCCCGCCGTAAAAACCAAATCACCTACGATAAGCGCCGGTATGTAAGCCGCAAGAGGCTTGGGCGCTTCCGGAAGTTCGAATCCAAGCTCCTTTATTTTTTCTTCTGTCATTTCTTCTCCTTTTATATAGAGTGAAGATTTTATATTTTTGAGTCCGGTTAGTCACACAAAACCGTCCTAATTCCAGTATACAATTTTAAGGAATACATAATATGAATGAAAG
>JBJKTB010000272.1:0-9044 GCA_046703345.1 Ignavibacteriaceae bacterium | reverse complement strand
TGTATGCTCACAAGCTTGTAAAGAAATTGGCAGACATCCGTAAGAAGAACAATGCTCTGATGCCGTGGCTCAGGCCTGACGCAAAATCTCAGGTTACAATTGAATACAGCGACGACAATAAGCCGCTGCGTGTGGATACTGTTGTAATTTCTACCCAGCACGACGCTTACGCGAAGCAGAAGAGAATTAAAGAGGAAGTTATTGAGAACGTCATCAAAAAAGTGATACCTGAAAAATACATCGCCAAGAAGACTAAGTATTTCGTAAATCCTACCGGCCGCTTCGAGATCGGCGGGCCGCACGGCGACAGCGGACTTACAGGCCGCAAGATAATCGTGGACACCTACGGCGGATGGGCTCCGCACGGAGGCGGCGCATTCTCGGGAAAAGATCCTTCCAAAGTAGACAGAAGTGCTACTTACGCTGCGCGCCATATAGCTAAAAACGTAGTCGCGGCCAAACTCGCTAAGGAATGCCTTGTTCAGGTTGCTTACGCAATAGGAGTTGCCAAACCGGTTTCGGTTTTCGTCGATACGAAGGGTACCGGCGTAATTCCGGATAAAGAAATTGCTAAAATGATTATGAAGGAAGTCGATTTGACCCCCAGAGGAATAATCGAAAGATTAAAGCTGAGAAGGCCCATTTACCAGAAGACCGCTGCTTACGGCCACTTCGGGAGAAACGATAAAGACTTTACATGGGAACAAATAGAGCTTGTTCCGGTGTTTAAGAAATACGCATAAGTTTTTTAACAAAAGATGAGGATAAACAATGAGTCAGGTACTTGAGAAACAAGCTGTGAATCAGCATGATTACAAAGTAAAGGATATATCTCTTGCCGAATGGGGCAGAAAAGAAATTAAGCTGGCGGAGGCTGAAATGCCGGGCTTAATGGCTTTGAGAGAACAGTACGGTAAAAAGAAACCTCTTAAAGGCGCCAGAATAGCCGGCTGCCTGCACATGACCATTCAAACCGCAGTTCTTATAGAAACACTTGTTGAACTTGGTGCAGATGTAAGATGGTCTTCGTGCAACATATTTTCTACTCAGGACCACGCGGCTGCGGCAATAGCAGCGGCAGGAGTTCCGGTTTTCGCATGGAAAGGTGAAACTCTCGAAGAATATGATTGGTGTATCGAACAGACATTATACTTCGGCGACGAAAAGAAGCCTTTGAATTTGATACTCGACGACGGCGGTGATTTGAGCAATACGGTTCTGGATAAATATCCCGAGATTGTGGCGCAGCTGAAGGGAATTTCGGAAGAAACTACTACCGGCGTTCACAGGCTTTACGACAGAATGAACAAAGGAACTCTTGCTGTTCCGGCTTTCAACGTAAATGATTCGGTTACTAAATCGAAGTTCGACAACAAATACGGATGCCGCGAGTCGTTGGTAGACGGCATAAGAAGAGCGACCGATCTGATGCTCGCCGGCAAAGTTGCTGTGGTCTGCGGATTCGGCGATGTCGGTAAAGGTTCTGCCGAATCGCTTTCGCGCGCAGGCGTAAGAGTAATCGTTACAGAGATCGACCCTATCTGTGCGCTTCAGGCCGCAATGAGCGGTTATCAGGTTAAAAAACTTGAGAATGCCATTAAGGAAGCCGACATAGTTGTAACGGCTACCGGCAACCGCGATATCGTAACCGGCAAGTACTTTAAGAGCATGAAGCACAACGCCGTACTCTGTAACATCGGCCACTTCGACAACGAAATTGATATGGCCTGGCTGAATGAAAATTACGGCAGCACCAAAGATACTATTAAGCCGCAGGTCGATAAGTATACGATCGACGGTAAGGATATAATCGTTCTTGCTGAAGGAAGACTTGTAAACCTGGGGTGCGCAACCGGCCATCCTTCGTTTGTTATGTCTAATTCATTTACTAATCAGACACTCGCCCAGATGGAGCTTTGGGCAAACTCTGATAAGTATGAAAATAAGGTTTATGTTCTCCCGAAACATCTTGATGAAATGGTAGCCAAACTTCATCTCGATAAACTCGGCTGCGAACTTGATACTTTGACTAAAGAACAGGCCGACTATATCGGTGTTCCGGTTGAAGGACCGTTTAAACCGGATTATTACAGATATTGATCATCGATTAAATCATGTAAAAAAATTAAAGGCCTGCGCATACAGGCCTTTTCTATTTTAAAATTGGAAATAAAGGCCAGTTAATTTTTTAATAGATCTCGAAGTGCGTCTTCAGCTTGCTCGAATTTAAATTTGTAGCCTGTTCTTTGCAGCTTTTGAGGAATAGCTCTCTGACTGGAAGCCGCAACTTGAGCGGCTTCTCCAAGGACAATTCTTAAAGCCGCTTTTGGCACTGGGAACAACGAAGGCCGGTGCATTGTTTTTCCCAGCAGTCGGGCAAACTCTTTCATAGTTACCGGATTAGGAGATGCGGCGTTGACCGGCCCGCTTACTGCGGTGTTGTCCAGCGCAAAAAGATAAATTCTTACCATGTCTTCAATGTGAAGCCAAGGAAGCCATTGCGCTCCGTTACCGATAGGTCCGCCAACAAACATTTTAAACGGAAGCAGCAGCCGCTGCAAAAATCCGCCTTCTTTGCTCAACACTAATCCGGTTCTAACACTTACGCGTCTTATACCCGCTTGCTCAACTGCTTCTGCTTCTTTTTCCCAGCTGATGCAGACATGAGCAATTAAAACCTCGCCTGACGAAGATGCATCTTCAAGAATTTCATTTCCCCTGTCGCCGTAATACCCCACTGCCGAAGATGAAATAAATGTTGAAGGTTTGCTGCCTGCAGATGCAATCGCACTGACCAAATTATGCGTGCCCAGCTCTCTGCTTTTCAATATTTCTTTTTTGTATTCTTCATTCCATCTTCTGCCGAAAACGTTAGCGCCTGCAAGATGAATTACCGCGTCTTTGCCTTCAATGTGCTTGGTCCATTCGCCGGTTACTCTGTAATCCCATGCTACATGTTCTATAGCTCCCGGTATTATTTTCTTGCTGCTTTCGCGATCTCTAGTGAAAACTGTTAATTCGTCTCCTCTATTTATAAGTGCTCTGCAGAGACTTTGTCCTATTAATCCGGTTGCGCCTGTAATTACTATTTTCTTTTTCATTAACCCTTCCTTCAGATCTTCGCAAAAAAATTATATATAATCTATAAAATCAGACTTCTAATCTCAAAACACAAAATCATGAGTTAAAAGTTCCTCAAAAAAATCAGCTGCACTGTTTTTAATTTATTCCGCATCGCAGATATAAAAGTTTAACTTTTAAAAAATGTATTGATATTATTGAATTCATGTATTAACTTTATTTCAGCTTCTATAAGTCAGCAATACCCGGGCGGAGGTATTTTAATCTAACCGTATAAATTTATAATAACTTCCGTTCAGAATCATCCGAACCCGCAAAGGAAAATTTCTTTTCCGTATCCGAATAATAGTATTCCAACCATTCAACATGCAGTTTAATATTTCGTAGTATTGGAAATAAGTGCTCGAAGAAATTTTCATCCTAAATAAAATAAACCAAATAAATAATTAACGGGGGAAGTATGAAACTGATTGGACTGCTTATAACGGTATTTTTTTTCTGCTGTTTCAATAATCTGAATGCGCAACTGTTTGAAGAAAATTTTGATTATGATGCGGGTAATTTCTCTGTTGTAGATTCAGTTAACTGGGGCATTGAAAAAGCTGGGTCCGAAGCAAGTATTGAAGACGGAAATCTTAACTATACAAATTACTCAAATTCTGGCATAGGAAGACAACTTCACATTTCCGATTCTACACAAGATTATTCGCGTATCTTAACCGGATCACCAAATACCAGTACAGTGTATTTGAGTACGCTGCTTAATGTTATTGATAATTCCAATTTGAATCGCTCCACGGCAAGCGGAGATTATTTCATCAATTTTAAATCAGGCGGATCATTTGTTTGTTTATTATATATAAGGAAGGGAACCTTGTCAACTTCTTATCAATTAGGAATTGCGAAAAAAAATAATACGCCCGCTTCCTATCTTACTTCAAAGGAATTTGATTACGGAACGACATATCTTATCGTATTAGCTTACACTTTTAATACTGTGTCAGATACAGATGATGTAATATCTCTTTGGATAAATCCCGATCTCAGCGGAGCAATCCCTTCCCCGGATACTACTATGAATGATTATTCTGCGGATGTATCGGACATCGACAAAGTTATTATCCGGCAGGGAGACAATACACCTAACGCTTATATAGACGGTATGCGCGCCGGTACCTCATGGCTTCAGGCACCTCTGCCGGTAGAACTTTCGTCTTTTTCTGCGGCTTCCAGCGGTAATGCAGTGGTTCTCTCGTGGCAGACCTCAAATGAAGTAAACAACTTCGGCTTTGAGATTGAGCGAAATACTCGAAGTGCCGATTCCCGGCAAGAGGACAGTGGAAAGAATGAAGAGCAATGGGTAAAGATCGGATTTGTTAATGGCAGAGGCAACAGCAATTCGCCGAAGAAATATTCTTTCATAGATAAAAGTCTTTACTCTTCGGGGAAATATTTCTATAGGTTGAAGCAGATAGATCTTGACGGAAAGTTTAACTACAGCGAAATAATATCAGTCGAATCCGGAGTACCTTCAACTATCAAGCTTAATCAAAACTATCCCAATCCGTTTAATCCTTCAACGGTAATCAGCTACACATTATCTGAGAGAGTATTTGTTGACTTAAAAGTTTATAATGTTCTGGGAAGGGAGATTGCTTCCATTTTTGAAGGCGTGCAGTCTCCGGGTTATTATAGCTATATATTTAACGGCGCGGGTAAAAGCGGAGGCGGCTCTTTAGCGGGCGGCGTATACTTCTGCAGATTGCGGGCAGGCAATTTTTCGGAAGTAAAAAAAATGATTGTTAATAGATAATTAAACCTCGGAGGTCTTAATAACTTTCGAGGTTTAATAAATAATTCGATCAATATCAGAACTTCTTCATTGCAAGATGACCGGCACCGAACATCCCAGCGTTTGCGCCTAGTTTGGAACCGAGAAATTTTACCTTCTCGGTAAAAATAGGATGCGCCCACTTCATCGCTTCCGCCTTTATATCTTCAAGAAAAATTAATGCGGGTCCGAATAGTTGTCCGCCGAAAATAACTATTTCCGGATTATAAAGGCTTAAAAGATTTGCGACGGCGATACCCCAGAATTCTATGCTCTGTTTGATTACCTTGGTAGCTATTGGGTCTTTTAATTTATATGCGTCTATTATATCATTAGCGGATATCGCATCCTTGTCCTTTTTTTTCAGCTGACCCCGGTAGCTCTTTGATTTGCTCATAAGTTCAACTGCGGAATTTATTATGCCTTTCCCGGAAGCCAGGTATTCAAAACAGCCCTTTGATTTGAAATGATCTTTGAAAGGTTTATCAACCGCAAGCCATCCTACCGCACCTACCCCGTCATTAAAGCCGTGAAGAATCTTTCCGTCGATAAGCACCCCAGCCCCTATTCCTCTTCCTATCGAAAGATAAATTGCATTCTTAGATCCTTTAGCTGCTCCCAGCCACATCTCACCGAGTATATCGCATGTTCGCTTGCTGGCAATTTTTACTCTGATATTATGATCTATAAGCAAATCGAGCATCTCCTGTCTTAGGGGATAATTTTCCCATCCCGGTATGTTCGGCGCCCAGACGTGACCGGTCCGGGAAAAAAAGATACCTGGTACCGATATCCCTGCCGATTTTATCTCTATCGGTTTATTTTTGAACTCGGCAAGTATCCTCTTTATCTGCTTTAATATTAATCTGCTTACCTCACTTCCGCTTAAGTCTTTGATACTTACAGTATCCATATAAAGTATTTTGCCGGTATTCCCGAGAGCCGCGCTTGTAACGCCGGTGCTCATAAGATCTATAGCAATAATGGCCAATTTATTACTCCCTTTTCTTCGGAAAGAACGAAGATATTATTTAAGGTTAGATTTTAAAAATTGTTTATCATAAGAAATTTCATTTGTAAAAGCAAGGAAAATTTTCATAATAATAATCTGTTGACATCCTTTTTTATGATAAATAGATTTTAGCGTGAAATGATTATTTCTTTTTCCCATTTAATATTATTCAGCGTTCGATTAAAATAATAATAATTTTCCTGCGAGTTGGTTTTTTAACCGTCTGGTTAATTCACTTTATGAAAATGCTAAATAAAATTTCGAAATCTTTTATCATAGAATGATAGGGATATTTATGAACAAATTATACTTATTCAAAGCAAACTTTATGCGGTACTTAATGTTGTTCGCTTTATTCGGTTTAACTTTGTTTTCGAGTACTGCGGATGCGGCGAATGGTAAAGTGACCGGAAGAGTTGTCGACAGTAAAACAGGCGAACCTCTTCCTTCGGTTAATATTGTAATAACCCATACTTATTTATCCGACGGAACCGAAGTCCCGATGGATCATCCGCTGGGCGCCGCGACAAATGTTGACGGATATTATTTTATATTAAATGTTCCTCCCGGGATGTACGACATAAGGGCGAGCATTGTCGGATACGCTTCAGTTATACAGAAGATGGTAAAAGTGGATTTGGACAGGACGATTGAGCTCAATTTCCGCCTGACGGAATCTGCAGTTCAGGTAAATCAGGTTGTTGTTACCGCAAAGAGAGAAATTATTAAACCCGACGTTTCCGCAACTCAGGAAGTAATCCAGGCTCAAAGAGTAACCGAGATGCCTGTGATGAGAATGGATGAATTTCTTGGTACCTTGAAGGGTGTTCAGGTTGTAAGCGGCTCCAGCGGAAACGGATTAAGTGTTAGAGGCGGTTCTATTCGAGAGACTGATGTTCGGCTCGACGGGCTCTCGCTGCGCGATCCGCGGACCGATAACTCTTATTTGGCGCTAAACACTACAACAATTAAAGAAATACAGGTTCTCACAGGAGGTTTCGAGGCCAAATACGGCGGCATTCAATCGGGTCTGCTGAACGTTGTAACTAAAGACGGTTCACGCGACAGGTATACTTATTCACTGAACGTGGATGTTGCTCCTTCCGGCCAGTACCATTTCTTCGGTACTAATCCCTGGGCAACCGACTCTTGGGTTTATCAGGTCTATGCGGGCAAGTATGCGATGCACGGAGTGCCGGCCGGCGATACAACAGTTCCGATGGAATTTAGAAACTTCAAAGGATGGACTAGCAATTCGTACTTAAAGCAGTTTGATTCAACACAGAAACTGGCCTTATGGAAATTGCAGCATCCTACATATCAATTTGCTAACGTTCCTGATATGTTTGTTGAGGGAAGCCTTACCGGGCCCCTGCCGGGAGGTTCTTTGCCTTTGATTGGTGATTATGCAAAAGCAACAACATTTTTACTCGGCTTTAAATATGAAAACTCGCAATTAGCTTATCCAATAGGACCTAAAAATAATTATGTCGACTGGAACGGACAGTTAAAGCTGACTACAACTTTTCCCAACGGCATGCGGCTTTCAATAGACGGTATGCTCGCGAAAATTAATTCTGAAACCGGAGCCACCTCCGCTACGTACGGAGGGGCTCTAGTAGGAAATCAGCAGAGCTTCAGCTACTTCAACAGTACACCTAGTTCTATCAGATCTCAAGCGGCTCTTCTGGGAGGAGGAAGCGAATTTCAAATGTACAACAGAAGCCGATTACAATATTATACTCAGAAATACATGGTCGGCGGGGCAAAACTTACTCAAACTGTTTCAAACAATGCGTTCTACACTATTGAATTCCAAATGGGTTATACCGATCAGAATTTAAGCCCGTTTTCGATGGATACGAGCAATCATAATCAGCTTATTACTCTTTACAGCACAGCGGCAAAAAAATACTACACTTACTTTGTGCCCGATTACGGGAGTCCTAACGCCTCAACTAATTATGGTTATGATGCGTTGAATACGTATGCTGTCTACGGCGGTGTACAGAGAGTCGATTCATCGTACTCATATGTTTACAGATTAAAAGGGGATTTAACCGCTCAGCTAGGGCGGCACCACCAGATCGACGCCGGTTTTTCGGCTCAGCTGGAAAATTTATTTGTTTATTCCGGTACTTGGTTTCAATCGCAATTATCTTATACACCGGATACATGGCAGTATTATAAAGCTACCCCGCTTCAGATAGGCGCATATGCACAGGATAAAATTGAATTCGAGGGGATGGTTCTTAATGCGGGATTAAGAATGGATCTATTCGATCCTATGAAAAACGGATTCCTTGTCGGTTTTCCGCTTAGCAGCAGTTACCCGGCTTTGTATGAAGATGTTTATCAGAATCTTCCCGGCGCTCCGGCACAATTTCAAAGGTGGGAGGAATTCAGAAGCCTGCTCGGCAATCCTCCCGGATGGCCGACAACGCAAAACGACATTCAGGTGAAATTATCTCCGCGCCTCGGTGTTTCATTCCCGATTACAGAAACAAGTAAAATGTATTTTAACTACGGTCATTTTTATCAGAACCAGCCGATATCTTTTCTTTACGGGATGTATCTTTCTCAGGGAGCTACTGCAGTTCCTACGCCCGGACTTAAACTTGCCGAAACGATTGCTTATGAGTTCGGTTATGAGCAGTCCTTCCTCAACAATTTTCTTGTAAATGTTACCGCATATTATAAAGATCAGCGGAATAAACCCCTGCAACGAACATATATAAGCTATTACGGCGACAATACCGTAATACAGTATGAACCCGACGGATACGGCGACGTAAGGGGTGTGGAATTAAGAATAGAGAAAAATGCCGGCCGCTTTGTAACATTCAATGCGATGTACGACTATATGCTTCAGAGTACCGGTCAGTTTGGCGTTGCCGTACTTTACGAAGATCCTTTAAAAGCAAGAAACAACATTCTTCGCAACGCAAATGTAACTCATGTACAGCCTATACCTAGAGCAAATGCGAACTTGAATCTTCATACTCCTAAAGATTTCGGCCCGGAGCTTCTGGGTAATCATCTGCTCGGCGCTTTGTATGCCAATCTGTTTTTCCAATGGCAAAGCGGGGGCCAAATGCTTCTGAATCCGGAAGAGCCTGA
>JBJKTB010000271.1:0-3888 GCA_046703345.1 Ignavibacteriaceae bacterium | reverse complement strand
AGCTGCCTCTTATACTCATGGAATCTCTTTACCTGAACATCAAACATTGAATCAGGATTTATCTTTACGTTATGTTCTTTTTCTATGTAAGATATTAGCAATTTTTTGTTGAGCCATTTTGAGCTGCGCCAGTTTTCTTTGAACTGATCGTCGTCAACAAGCGGCTCTATTCCTTTCAGCTCCGAGAGATTTGTTATCCAGCCTAATCCGATTTTATCGGTTATCAGTCCGGCCAGAAGCGGGTTGGCCGTTTTTAGCCATCTTCTCGGCGTTATGCCGTTTGTAACGTTATTAAACTTGCCGGGAAATAGTTTATAGAAATGCGGGAAGATCCTCTCCTTCAGAATTTGCGTGTGAAGCTCCGCCACGCCGTTTATCGAATGAGACCCGATTATGGCAAGGTTAGACATTTTAATTTTTTTATCCGCGCCTTCTCTGAATATAGACAATTCGGCGATGACCGAATCGTCGGTCGTGTATTTTTCTCTGACGAATTCGAGAAATCTCCTGTTTATCTCGTATACTATCTGAAGGTGGCGGGGCAGCAGCTCTTCCCAAATGGAAACCGACCATTCCTCAAGAGCCTCCGGCACAACCGTATGGTTGGTGTAAGCAAAAGTATTAACTGTTAATTCCCATGCTTCTTCCCAACCCAAACCGTTTTCGTCCATAAGAATTCGCATAAGTTCCGGTATAGCGACAACAGGGTGAGTGTCGTTTAGCTGTATTGCCGTTTTCTCCGCAAACTTGTCGAACTTCTTATGGTTGATCTTGTACTTGCGTATTATATCCTGCAGCGTAGCCGAAACGAAAAAGTACTGCTGCTTCAGCCGCAGGAACTTTCCCTGGGTTATCGTATCGTTCGGATAAAGTACTTTTGATATGTTCTCCGAAATATTTTTCTGCTCAACCGCCTCTATGTAATTGCCGGTGTTGAAAATTCTGAAATCAAAATCGCTGGTGGCTTTCGCCTGCCATAGCCTAAGATTGTTCACCGTGCTAGTACCGTATCCTGGAATAGGTACATCGTAGGCAACTCCAAGCACATCCTGCGTATCGATCCAATCGAATTTAAGATTCCCGCTTTCATCCAAATAACTTTTTACTCTTCCGTACAGCTTTACCCTGAACTGCAGTTTCCTGCGGAGAATCTCCCATGGATTGCCGAAGCTTAGCCAGTTATCTGCTTTTTCTACCTGGTATCCGTTTTCAATCTCCTGAGAAAATATTCCGTATTCGTATCTTATTCCGTATCCGAAGGCGGGAAGTTCAAGGGTTGCCATCGAATCAAGAAAACATGCCGCAAGCCTTCCGAGTCCCCCGTTGCCGAGGGCCATATCATCTTCAAATTCCCTAATGTCTTCAAGACTGTAGCCGTCCTCTTTAAGAACGTCGTAGCATTCGTCGTAAAAATCCATGTTGATTAGCGCGTTGCCGAGAAGTCTTCCCATAAGGAACTCAAGCGAAAGGTAGTAAACTCGCTTTACATCCTGTTCTTTGTATTTCTGCTGCGTTCTAAGCCATCGCCTTACTAGCCTGTCTCTCACCGCAAGCGAAAGGGCGTAATAAGCGTCGTCTGGCAGAGCGGTTACTTTATCTTTTACAAGAATGAATTCAAGATGCTCGTTAAACTGGTTGGAGATAGAATAACTCTCGAGCTTCTCCCCGTCGGTAAAGAAGACGGAATCTTTCTTCGCTTTCATACCGCTCCTCGTATTTGTTCTGGTTAAACGCACGGTCGCGTATGAGATAAGTAATTGCGGCTTTTAATTAAATAAAAGAAGACGGCAAGAGCAAGATTAATAAAAAATATTCTTGCATGAAATATTTCCGCCGGAGTGCTGCCTTGTAAATTAAATTTAAGCTGTATGTCTTAACAACAGAGTTCTCGGCATAACAAAAAGATCTAATCTTCGTCGTCTAATTCCGAAAGCAGGTCCATAACATCGAGATGCTTGGTTTCCATCTGCAGATGACCTTCCTCATCGATAGGCCATTTTTCCAGCGGTCTGTCGCAGTAAAGTTCAACACCGTTTCCGTCCGGATCGGTTAGATATACCGACTCGGAAACCCCGTGGTCGGACGCGCCTTCGATAGAATAATTTATTTCGAAAAGCTTGCGAAGTATCCGGGCAAGTTCTTTGCGGCTTGGATAAAGAATAGCAAAATGATATAATCCCGTATGGCCCGGCGGCGGCGGCGTTGCTCCTCTGCCGTTCCACGTATTCAAACCTATATGGTGGTGGTACCCTCCGGCCGAAAGAAAGACCGCCGAGTCGCCGAACGTGGTAGTTATCTCAAATCCCAGCAGATCGCGGTAAAACTTCACAGATCTCTCAAGATCGCTTACTGTTAGATGGATGTGGCCGATCTTTACTTCCGGATGAATTCTGTCTTTTAACGGTTCCATAAGAGTTCGAATTATTAAAAATATTTAGTAACGGAAAATAAAATTACGATAATTTTTCCGTTGATAAAAATCACTTAATTAAATTTGAAAGCGGTCCGTCCGGCTTTATATATTCTTTGATCTCGCTGTAAGGTATAAAAATTTCAGGCGCGCCGTATGCATACGCGGTTATCTCGTAAGGATTAAACTTGAAGAGAAGCCCGCCCGCGGTTACAGCGAAATTATCGTTTAAATGAAATTGATTTCCTGTAATGAAGAAGCCGGCTTTCTCCAGACTCTCGCCCGGCTTAACGCTGAATTGTTTTCTGAATTCCTTCTCGCCCAGCTCGTCCAGCTTTGCCTTATAATTACCCTTGAGCAGCTCATCCAGCTTTATTACACTTCCTGTTTTCAGATCGTAGTTCTTTAGAACAAAATATGAATTAGGGTGAGCTCCTCCTTCGAAGTGAAAATTTTCGCTCTCGAGCGCCAGAATTCCGCTGCCGTTAAATACAGGGTACGTCAGCGCCTGGTAAGTCCACACCATCTCCTTATAAATTTCCGGCATTGAAGTGTCGTTCTTGAATTCCTTAAAATTATTAATATAGGACTTCATTACCTGTCCGAAATCTTTCCAGCTTCGCACTGTATCCGAAATGCCGTACGAAGAAAGAAGCGTCTCCTCGATATCTTTGTCTATTGTCTTTGCGGCGGGGCTTCTCTCATTTTTTAACTGCGGATATATAAAGTTTATATAAGCCCCGCTTTTCTGATTGCCGGTTCTTTCCGATTTGCTTTCTATGCTCAGCATCGCGCTGCCGGAGGGATACTTTTCCGTCAAGGTAAAATTATAATGAGTTCTGTCTTTACCTTTTTTCCAAATCCCCGTTATTTGAGATCCGGAAATAAATCGGCCCGTAAATTCTCCGGAGGGAATCGAATTAAATTCACTATAATTTCTATCCGCGAACTCTCCGAGATAAACTTTTCCGCCGTCGTATATTCTGCTTTCGAAGTTAAACTTTATCGGCTCGCCGTGCGAAACGTAATAATAGTTTCCCCGTACGGTTGAATCCACTTTAAAGAGATTCATGACTATCTTGTATTTTTCCCCTATTGTCCCTTCCATTCTTTTATAGAAGTAATTCGGAAGCGCTGCTGTATTTTTGGAATCGGCGGAAATAATTTTATCTTTGCCTCCGGCCGAAGCGGCGCGTGAAAATAAAATTACAGGAAGCAGAATTAGTAACCAGACAGATGCTCTTGTTTTTCTCATTTACTTCTTTCTTATATTATGAGAAACAAATTCAATTCAGACGGATAATTTTATCGTGTTAAAAACAATTGTCATTTTTTAATTTTGCTTGATATCTCTTCCATAAGCTCAAGCTGAATCTGCTGTATCTCAAGCATTCGCTGCCCGTGCTGCATTAAAAGATGATCTATCTTATCGTTCAGCATTCTTATCTCAAGCTCGGCTTTAAGATTAATTTTATAAT
>JBJKTB010000270.1:0-4467 GCA_046703345.1 Ignavibacteriaceae bacterium | reverse complement strand
GTAAAGAACAGTATAAGCGAAAACCGCGTATTAACAGCTTTTGAAGAAGGCGACGGCACACTCTGGTTCGGCACATACGGCGGCGGATTAAACAGATTCGACAGAGCTTCGGAGAGTTTTTCGCGATATTCGGGTTTTGAAGGAGTACGGGCTGACATAATTTACGGAATACTCGAGGATGCTAAGGGCTATCTATGGCTCAGTACGGATAACGGACTAATAAGATTCAAACCGGGTTTTAAACATTTTCAACACTTCAATTTAAGCGACGGCCTGCAGAGCATGGAATTCAGCGGAGGGGCTTACTTTAAGAATAATAAAGGCGAAATGTTTTTCGGAGGAATAAACGGGCTTAACTATTTTCATCCGGACAGCATAAGAAATAATCCTTATGTCCCGGCAGTCGCAATAACATCATTCAAAATATTTAATCTACCTCTTAAAGGACAGTACGCCGAGTATACAATTCCTCACGATAGAAACTTTTTCTCGTTTGAGTTCGCGGCGCTTGATTATACAAACCCTGCCGATAATCATTTTGCTTATATGCTCGAAGGTTTTGACAACCAATGGCATTACGCCGATTCACGGAGCCGGTACGCGGGATATATGAACCTTAATCCGGGGGAATATACATTTTGGGTAAAGGGTTCAAACAACGACGGCGTATGGAATGAGAAAGGAGCATCGATAAAATTAATAGTGCTGCCGCCTATCTGGAAAACGTGGTGGTTCATTCTGATAAGTATAATTTTACTTGTAAGCGCGGTTTCGTCATTAATTTATTTCAAGGTAAAAGGCCTGCTTTCCATTGAGAGGATTAAGACAAGGCTGGCGGCAGATCTTCACGATAATATAGGAGCCGGACTGACGGAGATATCAATCCTAAACGAGCTTGTAATTTCGGAGTTGAAGGACGTGCCATCTTCGGCTCTTGAAAAGATGAAATCCGTAAGCGAGATATCCCGCCAGCTGGTTGACGCGATGAGCGACATTGTCTGGGTAATAAATCCTAAACGAGATTCTCTTTATGATTTAATTTTACGACTGAAGGACTCATATTCCGATTTCCTTTCGTACTTGGGTATATCATTTAAAACCTGCAATATGGAAGTGCTTGACAACATAAAGCTGCCGATGGAATTCAGGCAGAACTTATACTTAATATTCAAAGAAGGGATTAACAACAGTGTAAAGCACAGCAACTGCAGAAAAATTGTGCTAGACGCGAGGTTAAGAGGCAAGATGCTTGAGATGGTATTAAGAGACGACGGAAGCGGTTTAACGCCAGAAAGAAGCTCACTCGGAAACGGATTGCAAATTATGCAGAATCGCGCAAAATCGATCGGAGGAAGAGTAACAGTTAATTCCGAACCGTCGCGGGGAACTTCAATTCATTTTATCGGGAGAATAGACCGGGGCACGGCAAGGAGGAGATGGTACTCCATGCAATGTTCCTAATAGACATTATTTAATCACTCAAAAACTTATTTATAAAAATGATTCAGAATAATTAATGAATAGAATGTTAAATGTTTTAATTAACAATCAGCGGATAAAATGATAAACGTTTCAATAGTTGAAGACAATTCGATAATCCGTGAAGGGCTGGCTGCGCTTATTAGGGCAACGGAAGGCTACAACTGCACCGGAGTATACTGCGACTGCGAATCGTTCATAAGGGAGCTGATAAGATCGGATGCTGATGTGGTATTAATGGACATAGCGCTGCCCGGGATGAACGGAATTGAGGGAGTGAAAAAAGCCAAAAAACTAAAACCCGACATAAATATTTTAATGCTTACTGTATACGAAGACAACAGCACTGTTTTCGAGGCCTTATGCGCAGGAGCATGCGGCTATCTTGTAAAGAAAACTCCGCCTGCAAGACTTCTTGAAGCGGTGAAGGATGTATACGAAGGAGGCTCGCCAATGAGCTCGCAGATAGCCAGGAAAGTTATAAATGTCTTCAGAAAGAACAGCGTCTTTTCTGATGATCCTCAATTCGGATTAACCATAAGAGAAAAAGAAGTGCTTAACCAATTATCAAAAGGCAACAATTACCAAGAAATATCGGAAACACTTTTTATCAGCATCGATACAGTCCGCCATCACATAAAAAATATTTACAGAAAACTGCATGTTCATTCTCAATCGGAAGCAGTAGCCAAAGCTATACGGAAAGGCTTAATCTAACTCTTTCAATATAAGTCTGTTACGGCACAGCTACATATTCATGTGATACACAAATAAAAATACTGTTGTTTAGGTGTAAAACCACATGATCATGCAATTGTCTGCTGAAGCCAAAATTGATTTATTTGAGACAAGAAATACGGATTTCTTAGGCCGTATTATAATCGCATCTTTATCATCAAAAAAACAAGGGAGAGAAAATGACGCGATACATCATATCATCTCGAAAGCATTTCAGCTTTATCGGCGTATTTCTGACAATAATAATATTCGCTTCTTCGTTAAATGCCCAGCAGAGGGGAACGATAAAAGGAGCTGTCAGAGATGCAGTAACGGAAGAACCGCTTATAGGAGCGAATGTATATCTTCCTCAATTAAGTATCGGTGCTTCAACAGACGAGAACGGATACTTTGTTATAGAAAAAGTACCGGCCGGCGTGCAGAAAATAATAGCCCGATACGTAGGCTATAAAGAATTTTCCGATAACGTAAAAGTTGCAGCCAACCGCACCACTGAAATTACTTTTATACTTAATCCGTCAGCTGTGCAACTGAAGGAGCTTGTAGTAACAGGGCAAGGTTCCGCCGTGGAAAGAAGGAAACTTACATCCACCGTAGAATCTATAGATCCGGACGAGGTAAAATCGGCGCCCGTAGAATCGGTTGATCAGCTTTTACAGGGAAGAGTGACAGGATTAGCCGCATTTAATTCATCAGGCATGCCGGGAACCAGCGGAAGAATAGCCACAAGAGGAGTAAAGAGCACAATTACTTCATCAACACCTGTTGTGTACGTGGATAACGTTCGTGTTGATAATGCCGAAGCATACAGACTCGCGTTAGATACCGGCGGGGCGGAGTCTTCAGCGCTGGCGGATCTTATTGTAGGCGACATAGAAAAAGTAGAAGTGATAAAAGGCGGCGCCGCATCAACGCTTTACGGATCGGAAGCTGCCAACGGAGTAATTCAGATTTTTACGAAGAAAGGAACTCCGGGAAAACCGAGATATTACTTTAATATAACATCAGGATTTGACCAGCCCGAAACAAAATTCGTACAGGATAGTTTTGCCAAAGACAATGTATTAAGGCAGGGATTTTATCAAAGCTATACTGGCGGATTATCGGGCGGAAATCAATTCTTTACATACAACATCAACGGAAAGCTGCTCCAGAATACAGGTATCATTATAGAAGATAAAGCAAGCATAAAAACTTACAATTTAGGAACCGGTTTCAGGATAAACCTTGCCGAGAAAATGAATGTTGAGATATCGTCTGCCTACACAAGGAATAAAATTACCAGAGCATACAATAATAACGCAGTCGGATCTCCGTTCGCGGATTTCGAGATCGGGCAGTACAGCGATTTGCTCGGCTACACGCAAAGCGACAGGGATTCTCTTCTGAATTTAATGCTTTCTACTCAAATAGAAGATAATATTGACAGATTCCTTCTTGCTGTTAACTATGACTATTCACCAATACAGAACTGGATTCACAAGCTGACATTCGGAATCGATTACAGAAAAAATGAAGGAAGGGAATTCGTTCCTAAGAAAGCTGGATTGTTCCTAGGAAATTCCATCGGCTGGCTTAACAGAGCCGACAGAAAATATCAGACTATTACTTTCGGTTATACAAGTTCTTATACTCTGCCTAAACTCTGGGAAGTCGATCAGGTAATTACTTTCGGCGCGCAGGGCTTCAGAATAGAGGATAACGAAGAACTGGCTACGGGGCAGGATTTTCTGATTCCCGGAACCGACGACATAGACAACGCGGCCGAAACTCAGGTGCAGGAGAGTACAAGGCAGCTTTTCAACTACGGATTTTACCTGACGGATCAGGTAGGTTTAATGGATAAAGTTTTTCTTGATGTCGGCTTCAGGCTTGACGGCAACACCACCTTCGGTCAGGCAATAGGAATGCAGTTTTATCCGAAGATAGGGATAGCATATAATATTTCGCAGGAGTCTTTTTACCCTGATTTCATGAAGGTTGTATTACCTTCCGTTAAACTGAGAACGGCATGGGGACAAACGGGGAATTTTCCCGCTCCGTTTACAAGGGACAGATCCTACATTGCGCAGTCTTACTTAAGCAGAACCGGACTTGATTTCGGCAATCCAGGCAATGATCAGATTAAGCCTGAAAAGACTACATCGATAGATATAGGCGCAGACTTGGGATTGTTCAACGACAGGGCAACTCTTGAGTTTAACTATTTTAATCAGGTAACGAAGGACGCCTTATACCTGGTTCCGCAGG
>JBJKTB010000269.1:0-8854 GCA_046703345.1 Ignavibacteriaceae bacterium | reverse complement strand
TCCATATATCATCTCCCTCCAATTTTCGTTTAGGATTTACCATTTCTTTAAATATTAAGATAAACACCGTCCGACTAAGTGAACTTTCAGACTAAATTATTTGCTTTACGCGCTCGTTTACTACTTCACCGTTATATGTTACAAAAGCGTTCCTTATAATCTCATCGTTAGTATCGTATTTAAACGCTCCGTCCTTAATAATATATCCAAGAAGCGCGGCTATATTTTTAGCGTACATCTCGCTGGCGTGATACGGCACGAGACTCGGCAGATTTGATTCACCTATTATTGTTACTCCGTGCTTTACAACAGACTTGTTTTTTTTGCTTATTTCGCAGTTGCCCCCGAATTCAACCGCCATATCCAGCACAACGCTTCCCTGCCGCATATTCTTAACCATTTCCTCGGTTACCAGCACAGGCGCTTTCTTACCGGGTACTAAAGCCGTCGTAATAACAATATCCGCTTCGGTAACATGCTTAAATATCACTTCTTTCTGCTTCTTCAAAAATTCATCGGAGGCTTCCTTTGCGTAGCCGCCTTCGTCCTGCATCGATTCATCCGACTCAACTTCAATGAATCTTCCGCCGAGACTTTCGACCTCTTCCTTAACCGCAGGCCGTATATCTGATACTTCAACCACCGCGCCGAGCCGCTTTGCTGTTCCCAGTGCCTGAAGACCTGCGACTCCGGCGCCCATCACCACAACTTTAGCCGGAGAAATAGTACCCGCCGCCGTCATCAATAACGGGAACATTTTACCGAGTGCGGTTGCTGTAAGCAGTACGCTCTTATATCCGGCAATATTGGCCTGAGAGCTTAACGCATCCATTTTCTGTGCTAACGTGGTTCTGGGAAGCATGTCCATCGAGATTGCATTTATTCCCTTAGCGGCGCATTCCTTTGCGACTTCAGGATAATGGAGCGGATAAAGAAAAGTAATAAGAAGCGCGCCTTTTTTCATCAAATCCGTTTCGTTCTTTTTAACGGCAGGATGTTCCAGCGGACGCTGAACTTTAAGAATTATATCGGCCGAATTATAAAGATCGCTTATATTGCCCGATATTTTTGCCCCTGCGGCGGAATATTTCTCATCGGTAAATCCGGCGCTTAAACCGGCATCTTTTTCAACGTTTATCTGAAAGCCGGCCTTAATCAGCTTTGCGGCTACGTCGGGAACCATTGCAACTCTGTTTTCTCCCGGCAGAGTTTCTTTTGGAACTCCAATTATCACAAGAATTCCTCCTATAAATGTTTTAATCTTTTTTAATTTAAATGTATGTGCTGGAAAATCAAATTAGGAAAAACATAATAGTGATTTAGATTATTATTATCAAATTCGATATTTAATTCTGGATATTGATTTTATTTCTCTCTAAGTTTAACAATACATTTATAAAACGGGGATTCCATGATAAAGTATTTGAAAACCTTCCTCATTTTTATTTTAATATTATTAACGTCAGGCTGCGGAATTTTCAGCACAGTTTCTAGCAACGACGGCTCCGCCGTGATTACGCCTGAACTAACTAAAACATATATTTCTTTCCTCGCCTCCGATTCGCTTAAAGGAAGAGATACTCCGAGTCCCGGACTTGATACCGCCGCATCTTATATAGCGCAAGTATTTAAAGGATACGGTATCTCTCCGGTTAAAGGCTCCTATTTTCAGAATGTTCACATGGGTTTTGTAAGTCTTGGTGACGATAATTTCTTGAAAATCAATACACCTGCCGGAATTAAGGCCTACAAGATAAAATCGGCGTTCACGCCGTTTGAGATGACCGGCAATACCGAAGCAAAAGCAGCAATAGTATTCGCCGGCTACGGTATTGAAGCGCCTGAGTATAACTATAACGATTACGAAAATATCGACGTCAAAGGTAAGATTGTCTTAGTTTTAAGACATGAACCGGGAGAAAATGATACAGCATCCGCCTTCAAAGGTACCGAAGCAACTAAGTATTCCAACGTGGCGGAAAAAGTTAAAACTGCGGTTGAGCACGGCGCCGCAGCAGTCCTTGTTTGTCAGGGTCCGTTAAATCATACTTTTCTTACTCCCCGCGGATTCCCCTGGCCGTCTCTATCCAAAATTATTCCGAAGGACGCCCTTCCGCTTACTCTCCTGCAGGACGAGAAGGATAAGGTGCCCGTTGTGCAGGTGGGAAAAGAGGTTATTGCAGCTCTATTCGGAAGTGTGGATAAACTAAAGTCTCTTCAGGCCGGTATCGATAAAACTATGAAACCTAATTCTTTTTTGATCGACGGCGCGGAAGCCGACTTAAAAACCAGTACTATAATAAAGCAAGAACCCTCCAGAAACGTAGTGGGAATTATTGAAGGCAGCGACCCTGTTCTTAAAAACGAATTTGTCGTTCTCGGCGCCCACTACGATCATGTCGGCTACAAGAAGGAACATAAACCGGATGAAGATTTCATCTTTAACGGTGCCGATGATAACGCTTCAGGAACAACGGCCCTTATGGCGGCGGCGGCGGCTTTTGCCTCATCGGATCTAAAACCCCGGAGAAGCGTTCTCTTCATCGCCTTCTGCGGAGAAGAAAAAGGTCTGTTCGGTTCACGGTATTACGCCGAAAATCCGCTCTTCCCTCTTTCCAAAACTGTCTGCATGCTGAATATGGATATGGTAGGGAGAAACAGCATAGACAGCCTTCAGATTCTCGGCTATTCGAGCTGCCCTGAATTAGTTCCGGTGGTTGAAGAAGCCAACAAGAACATCGGTTTTTACCTGCGCTTCGATGAAAAAATATCCGGAGGAAGCGATCACCAGAGCTTTATTGGCAAAAATGTACCGGCGCTTTTCTTTCACTCCGGACTCGAATCCGAATACCATACGGTACGCGACAAGGTATCGCTCATCAACTTTGAGAAAATTGCTAAGACTGCTAAGCTGGTTTATAATACCGCACGGCTGATTGCCGACGGAGATCAGGTATATAGGTTTCATAAAAAATAAAAACAGTATTAACAAAACGGAAGGATAGTCATGAAAAAATATTTTATTAAAACATCGTTTATGCTTTTAGCGGTGCTGGTTTTCGGAACGTATGCTCTCGCGCAGGAATCCTACCATCTTCAGTATAAATTCACTAAGGGTAAAAATTTAACTTACAAAAGCCAGACTTCTACCGATATGACTCAGGAAGTAATGGGAAGAGAAATGAAAGTAAATAGCGAAGTGAATTTACTTACCAGTACTTCGGTTGAAAATGTAGACCAGGAGGGAACCGCCGCCATTATTGCCTCTTTAGATTCCGCCACAATTCACTCAGTAATGATGGGAAGAGATACTACATATACTCCTGCCGCAATGCTCGGGATAAAAACAAAATTTAATTGCACCAAGTACGGTAATACAAGCTCTATGGAATTGCTCGATTCCGCTTCCGATAATAACCGCATGGCGCTTCAGTTCTCTCAGGGAGGCAAATCGATGTTCATTCATATGCCCGCCAGCGATATCAAAGTGGGCGATAACTGGACGAGCAGTGAAGTAGATACAATTAAAAACTTCGGAGGCAAAATCCTTAATACCGCCGATTATACTTATACGCTCGCCGGCAAGGAGGAAAAAATGGGACATAACTGTTACAAGATTCCTTTTACTTCAACCAATAAAATTGAAGGCAGCGGAAATATGCAGGGAATGGAATTATATATCGAAGGTTCAGGTAAATCCTCAGGCACCGTTTACATTAATGTTGACGACGGGATGATAGTTTATATGGAAAACGACCTCAACAGCGACCTGACGATGGCAACCACGGGACAGCAGAAAATGATCATTCCTATAACTCAGTCAACAAAAACTACAGTCTCGCTCGTTTCCGAATAATCTTTTTTTATATGAGTATGATACAGCCGGCAGATTAAATTGCCGGCTTTTTTTATTTTTAATAATGCAGTTTAACAGCCGTCCAGCAAAAATGAATTTTAATTATCCGGAGTCAATTATGAATTTCTTTGAGCGATTTTTAGATAAATATTCTGAGCACATATATGCTCTGGCCAGAATTGCAATTGCAATATTATTTTTATCGCACGGCATTCAGAAATTATTCGGAGGGATGGGCGGGCATCAGGCCTCAAGTGCTAAATTCATTGCCGCCGGAATAATAGAATTTTTCGGCGGGATAATGATTGGATCGGGATTTAAAGTAAGGTACGCCGCTTTTGTGGCCGCCGGTGAAATGGCGGTTGCCTATTTCACCGTTCATGCTTTCCGAGCTCTCTGGCCTATACAAAACGGCGGCGAGATGGCTGTGTTCTACTGCTTCTTTTTCCTCTATGCCGCATCCAAAGGTTCAGGGATTTGGAGTGTAGATTCGCTGCTTTCAAAAAATACGAGATAATTTTTTTCTACGCGGGCTGCTCATGCGTCAGACAGTGAAGCGTTCCCAGCCCCCATACGAGATCAACCGCGTGTATCCCGATTACCGGCCGGTCCTTAATTAGTTCGCTTAATATACCTAAGGCAATACGGTCGTTAGGGTCATTGAATGTCGGTACAAGCACAGCCGAATTGCAGATGTAAAAGTTCGCGTAGCTGGCAGGCAGTCTTTGTCCTTTAAAGATTACCGGAGACGGCATAGGAAGATTAACTACTTCTATCTTCTTGCCGTCGGCGTTTGCCGCGCTCTGAAGACGTTCAGCGTTTTCTTCCAGCGCGAAATAATTCTCATCGTTCTTTTTACTTTCTCTTACTAGCACAACCGTGGAAGAATTAACAAACCGGCAGAGATCGTCAACATGGCCGTGAGTGTCGTCTCCCGCTATTCCTTTTCCGAGCCAAATTACTTTTCTAATGCCGAGGTATTCCTTAAATACTTTTTCGTAATCATGCTTAGTAAAATCCGGATTTCTTACCTGGACTTTATCATCCATTAGACATTCTTCAGTTGTCATCAGCGTGCCGGCGCCGTTAATATCAATACTTCCGCCTTCAAGCACTACTTTGCGGTTATTATATACTGCGTCGCTTTTTGTAATATTAATCTTCTTTGAAATAAGTGCCGGAATTTTTTCGTCCTTTTTATAATTCGAATACTTCGCCCACGCGTTGAACCGGAAATTTATTATCTCAACCTCGCCTTTTCCGCTCACCGGCTTAACAAATGCCGGTCCGGAATCTCTAAGCCAGCCTCTGTCGGTTGCGAGCCTGTAGTATTCGATGTTCGCGGCATTTGCTCCTACGGAATTTAATACCCTTCGCGCCTTTGCTTCGTGATCCTTCGATTCGACAATGATTCTTACTTTTTCGCCTTCGGCAATGTAACGAACAATCTCGCCGTAAACCCATGGTATGGGTGCAATCTTACCTGGCCAGTCTTCATTATTATGAGGCCAGCCGATCCATGTTGCTTCATGCTTCTCCCATTCGGCGGGCATCCGCATATTTTTCTTTTTTGATGAATTCATGTTTCCGATTTTGTAAAATTATTTACTTCTTTTGTCAGTCAAGGAATCTTTTCTCAATTTCCGAATATGCGTCGATCCGCCGGTCCCTAAGAAATGGCCAGTTCCTTCTAATGTATTCGATCCTGGCTGTATCAACTTCCGCAAGCACTATCTCTTCCTTATCCTTCGATGCTTCAGCGATTATAACTCCCTGCGGATCGGCAACGAACGAGTTTCCCCAAAATTCGATTCCCGGAGTTCCTTTTGTCTGAATTTCATGACCGACCCTGTTTACGGCCGCAACGTATATTCCGTTTGCTACTGCGTGTCCTCTCTGCACTGTCTGCCATGATTCAAACTGCGCCTTGCCGTGCTCCTTTTTTTCGTCCGGGTGCCAGCCTATTGCGGTAGGGTAAAATAAAATGCTCGCGCCTTTCAACGCAGTTATTCTCGCTCCTTCGGGAAACCACTGGTCCCAGCATATCAAAGTGCCGATCTTCCCGAACTTTGTGTCGAATGCTTTAAATCCTAGATCGCCGGGAGTGAAATAATACTTCTCGTAATATGCCGGATCGTCGGGGATATGCATCTTTCTGTAGAGTCCCAGCATGCTTCCGTCTGCGTCGATTACCGCTGCGCTGTTATGATATACTCCCTGCGCCCTTTTCTCAAATACCGGCACAACAACTGAAACACCGAGACGCTTTGCCGCCTTGCCGATTACTGCTGTTGACGGCCCGGGCACCGGTTCGGCAAGCTCGAAATTTTCAATCGATTCGCTTTGACAGAAATACTGCGATCTGAATAGCTCGGGCAGACAGACTACATCGGCGCCTTTTTTTGCCGCTTTCTCTATCCATGACACGGCCTTCTTTAAATTTTGATCTGGATTTTTACTCAACGCCATCTGCAGAAGCGCAACAGTAAATTTACTGCCCTGCCTGGTTTTGTTTGCTTTGCTCATTTGTCTTTAAGTTTTTATTTTTTTTGAAAATCTAATTCATGAAGATATCAATTACAAATTATTTTCCGTGTTGTCTCTATATCCTCATTATTGCAGGATCGATGGATCAATAAAATTTTGAACTGATTACTTTTCCGTTCTCGTCGTATTCTTTAACCGATTGAAGCTTCCCTATTATGTAATATTCGTCCTTCCAGAGCTTGCCGTCGGGATAATAAGTCTTAACGCTCCCGTCTATCTTACCGTCCCAGAAGCCTTCAACCTTTTCAAGCGCGCCGTATTTGTAATAATATTTTTTCGAACCGACAGGCTTTCCGTCCTGCATTTTCACTTCCGATTCAAGAAGTCCGTTCTCGTGATAAGTTTTATACTCTCCGTTCGGCACCCCGTTCACATTATAGAACACAGCTTTCATATTTCCGTTTTTGTGATTGATTATCTCTATCGCGTTCTTTTTATCATTATCGTAGTTCGTTTCGGATACTAGTCTTCCGTCTTCGTCAAATTTCCGTGTGATGCCTTTTCTTACTCCGCCGATATAATCGACCGACGATTTAAGAGTACCGCCGTCATAGTAGCTGTACGACCTTCCCTCGAGTGTGTCCTTATCGTATTTCCATTGGTCTTTTAAAAAACCGGTGTCATAATAATCTCTTGAAATGCCGTCCTTATACCCGTCTTTATAGTGTATCTCCGATCTGAGCGAACCGTTGGGGTAAAATACCCGCGCTGTCCTCTCCTCAGAAACGAATTTGCCCATGTAATTGTATTTTACTCTGTGTACTAGCTCGCCGTTAACGTAATCGTCTTTTACGCGCAGGTTCCCGGCAAGATCGAATATCTTTACTTCGCCTTCAAGCTTATCGTCTTTGAAGTCTGCTGTAAGCGCGGGAATGCCGTTGTCGTTATAAACTGTAGTTGGCCCGTTGCGCAGCCCGTTGTGGAAAGTTTTTACCACTTCCACCTTCCCGGATTTGAAGTAAGTTTTCGAGACTCCGTCCAGCTCGCCGTCAACGTAATTCCAGTCGCCCTGAAGCTCTCCCGTCTTGTAGTATGTGTGAGTAACGCCTTCTAGCTTACCGTGCACGTAATTCTGCTCCGACCAAAGCTGGCCTGTCTCATAATACCACTTTGAAACGCCTTCCTTGTATCCGTCCTTGTAATTCCACTCTATGCTTAAGATGCCGTTCTCAAAATACCATTCCGATTTGCCCTGCTCTTTTCCGTCAACGAAGTTCCATTTCTTCCACAGATGCCCGTCAGGATAATATTCCGTGTACACGCCGTTCAATCTGCCGTTAGAATATTCACCCAGCGTTTTCAGAGTTCCGTCCGGGTAATATGTTTTTTTAAATACCGCACTCGAGGTATCCTGAGCTTTAAGTATCGACGGAATCAAAGCCAGAAATATTGATATTAATATTAGCCTTCTAAAAATTTTCAACATGCTCAGCCGTTGTTAATCGGTATGATTTTATTCTTTAAAAAAAATTCTGTTTATGAAAAACAAAATTAAGACTATTTTCGCTCAAGTAAAATTTTTGTATGAATACATCACTTTCATAATCTCATGTATTTTAAATCCCTTTCCACTCTTTTCGGTATTTATTATCTTAGCGGAGAATTATAAAAACACGGGAGTAATGAATTATCCACGTACATAAAGGCTCGGTCAAACGTAATCTTTTGATTTCCATCTTCCTGAACTCCGTCATAGTCGGAGGAGAAATCGCCGGTGGTATTCTCAGCAACAGTCTCGCTTTAATATCCGATGCTCTCCACAATTTCGGCGATCTGCTGTCTTTGATTCTCAGTCTCGCAGCCGACCGCATGTCGCTGTGGAAAGCAACGCCTGACAAATCGTACGGATATATGCGCGCAGAGATTATTGTGGCCTTCATTAATTCTTCAGCGCTGGTTATAATCGGCGTTTATATAATTTATGAAGCGGTAGGCAGGTTCATTAATCCGGAGCCTGTTGCTGCAAAATGGGTAATTATTATTGCGGGTATCAGCTTTGTAGCTAATGCGCTTTCAACTTACCTTCTGCATCAGAATTCAAAAGATAACCTTAACGCGAAATCGGCTTACCTGCATATGCTTTCCGATTCGATTAACTCGTTCGCCGTAATCGCCGCCGGAATTCTTATATATTTCTTCAAATGGTATATACTAGACCCCGTGTTCTCAATCCTCATCGGGCTCTTCATAATAAAAAGCGGCTGGGACGTTGTCTTGGAAACGGTCAACATCCTTAACGAAGGCTCGCCGAAAGATATCGATCCTAATGAGGTTTCTAAATTTCTGGCTTCTCTTCCTGATGTTAAGGACGTGCATCATCTTCATATCTGGTCTCTCTCGTCCCGGATGCACGCGCTGTCTGTTCATATAGTTGTTGAAGATCAGCTGATAAGCAAAGGATTTCTTATAGTGGATATGATAGAAAAAGATCTGCACCAGAAATTCGGTATT
>JBJKTB010000268.1:0-3641 GCA_046703345.1 Ignavibacteriaceae bacterium | reverse complement strand
CGATTCTATCGGGAGGAAGCCGCGGAGCGGCAGGGGTGTGTTCCTCAATTATTCTCACTATTCCGCAACCCAATCTCATCACGCACTCCAGATCCTCGTAGAAGATCCATCATTGTAACAGAATGACACGAAAGACAAAAGATCCTCGTAGAGGGTCCATAATCAATACTTACCTTTGCGTTAAAACCGTATGTGTTTGATTTATCAAACCACTAAGCTTTTTTATCCCCTCTTTAGAGAGCTTGTCCCGATTCAATCATATAGGCGTCAACTTTATTTAAACTTTTTATGTGATAAGTTATAATAAAATAAAGAATTGACAGAATGATTATGACTGAGTTAATTCTACCAATAAGCCCTTCCTGTTTAAGGGAAGGGTAGGGATGGGTTCTTTCTTTGTTGAACACTTAAACTCTATCCAAACCTTTCCCTTACAAGGGAAAGGCTTATTAGAAGTGATTTCTTTACATTTTTAATTCTATCGCCAGGATATTTTCTTAAATTTCTATTTGTTTTTTAACAATTCCAACAATTAAAAACATATTTTATACAATCTTAGGTTGACGCCCGTGCTGCTTAGTCGGGATCTCTGCGCACCTGTCCGGCGAAACGCAGTGAAGCCGGGCCAGCGGTTTCCGGCAATGTGTACATAAGTTTAAATAAGAATTCATGCAGTATTTAGCTTCATCGGGATTAGACGCAGCGCTTAAAGGTATGGCAAGCGGCAGAGTCTGTTGCACAACCCAGAAAATGAGTCCTCGAACGAGAAATCTCTTAAAAGTATAAGAGATTTCTCACACGGCTGCTGTCGGGATTCTCCCGATGGAATGCCTTTGGCAGAAATGACAGTTCCGCAACACTCTCGGCAGGCAGATTCCGCGAGGCTGGTTGTTTTGAAGCATCGTACATGATCCATCATTGTAAACGGAATTATATTTTTACCGTCTCACAGTGTCTTAGCAATGAGTAAGTTATTTTTTCAACCCAATCGCCATTTTATAGGCCGCTGCGGCGTCGGGAAGCGGTATTAAGGTATCCAATAAAACATTGTAAGTGCCTTTCTTCAAAAGTTCGTCGGCAACTTTTTTTATCAAAGCCAAAGTTGCTTTCATCAGACTTGAGCCAAGGCTTACGCGGGCAACGCCCAGATCCTGCAGTTCTCTTATGGATGGCGTTAATCCTCCTCCGATTGTAGGATTCGCAAGAATATTTATAGGAGCATTAATTTCCTTAACCAGAGTTGAAATGGTCTCTTTTTCCCATACAGGCTGTACGAATATACAGTCGGCGCCGGCTTCCCGGTATTTATTGCCGCGCTTAATCGATTCGGATAATTTTTCCTGCTGCGAACCGGATGAAGTATAAAATGAATCGGTTCTCGCGTTAATTACCAAATGAAAGCCCAGCGAATCCGATAACGCGCGGATGGCCGATATCCTATCGCAAAATTCCGTTTCGTCGATTAGCATCGGACTTAACTCGATACTGTCTTCTATGTTTATTCCGACGATACCGGTCGCGATTATCTTCTTTACCGAATCAATGATTTCATCTAAATTATTTCCGTATCCGGCCTCTATATCCACTGTTACCGGCGCTTGAACCGCGTTTACGATTCCCGTTATCACATCAATCATTTCCCGCAATTCTATTACCTGGCAGTCGGGATACCCTAACGAGGCGGCTATTCCCATACTTGTCGTTGCCACTGCCTTATAGCCGCACGCTTCTATCAATTTAGAACTTCCGGTGTCCCATGAGTTTAACAGAACCAGAATTTCTTTGTCATGATGAAACTGAAGGAACCTGTCCGCTTTTTCTTTTTGAATATCTGAAACCATAACATTGTCCTTTTATATTGTTAATTGTATATACTTATCTTATCACCGGGTATTCACGACAACGGAAATCTTAAAAGAACTGCAATAAATCTATAGTATTTTAATTATACTTACCGCTGCCTGCCGCTGGGCGTCAGTTTCAGGACAAAAGGGAAGAGGATATTGTCAAATCCGCAGCGAGGGATCAGCGGATAGGGAGTAAATTTCTTTACGCGTACCGCCTGCAATTTGCTTTAAAGTTGTTTAGTCCTTTTAACAGATACGCAGCTTCGCGGGGAAAAAAAACTTTTAAAAAATATTAAATGCCGGGTGAGAGTAAGCGGACCCGCGAAAACGCTGCTCTGTTTTACTTTTTATTTTTATTATTCTTCTTATATGCGTGCATGAATTTCCCGAACTTTTTATCCTTCTGCCTTCTTTCATAGTATGACATTTCATTAAACACCGATTCCTTGTACAGCTTTATATAATTATCATACCTGTCTCTGGAAATCTGTCCCTGCTCCACGGCTTGAAGAACCGCGCAGCCTTTTTCAATAGTATGTGTGCAGTCCTTAAAGCGGCACCGCTGCGACATTTCCGTTATTTCATTGAATGTATCATCCAGACCGGAATCCATTGATAATATTCCGAGTTCCCGCATCCCGGGATTGTCTATGATGATCGAGCGGTTTTCTATTATGATTAAATCTCTGCGGGTAGTAGTGTGTTTCCCCCTTCCGTCTTTTTCTCTGATGGGCTGGGTTTTGTATAATTCTTTGTTTATCAGATTATTTAACAATGTTGTTTTGCCTACGCCGGATGACCCGAGCAGACAATACGTTTTTCCCGGGATGAATTGGGCCATAATCTTTTCAATATCCGCTGTACTGATATTGCTAAAGGTTTCAATTTGAATATCCGGGAATATCTTTTTTACAGCATTAATCTTTTCTTCGATTTCTTCTACGCTTATAAGATCACTTTTACTTAAGAATATAACTGGATTAATATTGCCTTCATTTATCATCACCAGATAACGCTCGAGCCTTCGCAGATTATAATTAGAATCAAGCGACTGCATTATAACCGCAGTATCTATATTAGCGGCAATCAGCTGGTATTCAATATTCTTGCCTGACGTTTTTCTTTTAAGCAGTGATTTGCGCGGAAGTATATCGTGGATAATCGCGAGTGAATTTTCATCAAATATTTGTGTATATACCCAATCGCCGACTGTAGGAAAATCTGTTGATGAGGCTGAATTGAATAAATATTTTCCCGTCAGCTCCGCGTAAATGTCGTTAATGCCGTCTGAAACGACGAAGCTGTTTTTGTTGACGCTGATTACTCTGGCAATCTGGTAATCGTTTTGTCTTGCAGTTTCAGCTTCCTCTTCGAACCATTTATCGAATCCGAGCTTTTCGATGTTATTCATGTTTTTATAACTCCCCGTTTTAACATTACAATACCCGTTTACGCAGGCTATAAGCCTCCGAACAGAACCGCAATGCCGAGCCCCAGCGCGAAAACAATGAAGGAGAGCGCGGTCATACCTGCGAGCCAGCCGTGCGGTATTTTCTTAGTTTCACCCTGCATTGCGGCCTCATGCACGGGTTGTGAAGTCGAGGCTACATCGCTTGAGGAGCGGTTCCCGTGCATGTGCTGATGTTCCTGATGGACCGCAGGATCGCTTTTTGTCCGAACTGTCATCATGCCGTGTTTCAGATGTTTGGACACCAGCCACCAGTTCATCGGATAGGCGGTAATGAAGCCGACCAGCAGAGCCATTGACATAACAAACCAGAATGCGGGTGAGGA
>JBJKTB010000267.1:0-6964 GCA_046703345.1 Ignavibacteriaceae bacterium | reverse complement strand
AATTTATATCGTCGAAAAAATCCGATACGATAATAACAAGTCCCCTCCTTTTAATTTTTTCGGCAATCTGGTTCAGGCATGAAGAAGTGTCTGTAGCATCCGATGCCTCAAGGCCGGCAAGACTTTTAAGCAGTTCCTGAAGATAAGCCCTGCTCGCTTTGGGCGGAAAGTATTTGTTAATTTTTTCCGCGTAAAGAGTCAGGCCTACCGCGTCCTGCTGCTTAATCATAAGATAGCTTAACGCGGCCACCAAAGTTGAAGCGTATTCCAGTTTTGTTATGTTTCCCTCCGAAGCGTACTTCATCGAGCGGCTTGTATCGAGCAGAATATAGCTGCGTAGATTTGTTTCTTCTTCATACTGTTTTATGAAGAAACGCTCTGTCTTGCCGTATACTTTCCAGTCGATATCCTTGAGCGCGTCTCCCTGCATGTACGGGCGGTGTTCCGTAAACTCTACACTGAACCCGTGATACGGACTCCGGTGAAGACCGACCATAAATCCTTCCACAACCAAACGGGCCCTCAAATCGAGCGAGTTGAGTTTGGAGATGACTGAAGGATTTAAATATTTTCTGTAATCGCCTTCGGGCTGAGCCATTATTTTTTCTTATCGTTCTTCTTGCTTAAAATTTCTTCCGGAGTCAGACCCATGTTCTGCAGTTCTTCTTTTGCAGAAGAAGCAAGCTCGTTATCCGGAAATTTCTGAAGAAAAAGATTGAATGACGCGGTCGCGGAGTTGTAATCCTTGAGGTCGTTGGCTAAAATGAAACCTGACATAAACAGCGCTTTGGCAGCTAAATGGCTGTCGGGATATTTATCGTAAACGCTTCTGAAAAGGTCAACGGATTTCTTGAGCGACTCTTCGGGAGCGATATTCGGCACCAATTTGTTCTGATAAAGCGTGGCCATCTGAAAGACCGCTTCCGGCGCCTTGTCGCTTTTCGGGAAATCTTTAACAAGGTTCTGGTAGGCAGTCATCGCGTCGGCGATGTTGTTGTTTTTTACGCTCTGCTGCGCCTGGTCCATATAATCGGCGTCAGTTTTTTTTCCGCAGCCGTTAATTGTAATTAAAAGGATTGTAATTGCTAGAAGGGATATTATTTTCATGTTTTTTTCAATAATTATTTCAATAATGCTGATAAAGTTATTAAAATTGTGTTGAACTAGCAATCAAAATCCCGGTATGATATCTCCAAACAAAATGTATTATTTCAAATTATTATTTTTATTCATGGATTCTTGGGCCATCTCCTTTTTATACTTTATCATTTTTTCCTTAAGCGAGTTGTCGCTTGCCGCAAGTATCTGCACGGCCAATAGTCCGGCGTTCTTTGCCTGGTTTATTGCAACTGCCGCAACCGGCACGCCGCCAGGCATCTGCACAATTGAGAGCAAGGAGTCCAAACCGTCAAGGGATTTGGATTTCACAGGCACCCCTATTACGGGAAGCGGCGAATAAGCCGCCGTCATGCCTGGAAGATGTGCGGCCCCGCCTGCTCCTGCGATGATCACTTTAATTCCGCGCTCGTGTGCGGTGGATCCGTATTCGGCCATTACTCCGGGCGTGCGGTGAGCTGAGACTATGCGGATTTCATATTCCACACCGAACTGTTCGAGTATAATCGCCGCCTCTTTCATTACTGGAAGATCGGAGTCGCTTCCCATTATTATTCCGACTAACGGTTTTCCGGCCATTTATTTCCCTTTCGATTAAAATAAATTTAAATCGAGATTTTTCTTTCGATCGCTTTGGCTTTTTTAAGTATGGAGTTCAGATTGTCACCGGTGATCGTTATATGTCCCATCTTTCTGCCGATTCTGGATTTTTCTTTTCCGTATAGATGAAGATGAACATCCTCTTCCTTTAATGCCGAGCTATAATCATCCACAACGCCCCAGCCTTCCCGCTTGCCGAGTAAATTTATCATCACCGCGTATGGCTTAACCATTGCGGTTGACCCCAGCGGGAGACCCATTACTGCGCGAATATGATTTTCGAACTGCGGAGTAACGCATGCCTCGATTGTATAATGCCCCGAATTGTGCGGCCTCGGAGCCATCTCGTTTAGAAGAACCTTGCCGCTGCCTGTAACGAAAAGCTCCACTCCGAATAAGCCGTAGCCTCTAACAGCTTCCACCGCCGCAACAGATATTTCCGCGGCTCTCTTCGCGAGTTTCTTTTCAATTTGAGCCGGTGCGATAACGGTATGACAAATATGGTTCTTCTGAATGGTTTGAACAACAGGATACACTTTGATTTCTTTTTTTGTCCTCGCAACCATAACCGCAAGTTCCATCTCGAAGTCAACAAATTCCTCCGCCATCAGCTCGGCGCTGCGCGATTTTAATTTCTCCAAACCTTTTTGCAGACTTTTAGCTCCGTCAACCGATGCGTTTCCGTAACCGTCATAACCCATCTTCCTGGATTTAAGAAGAAATTTCCTGCCAAGTTTACCTGCAATTTTTTCATAGCTGCCGTCTTCTAAAAATTTTACAAATTCCGGTACGGGAATTCCGCATTTACTAAGAGTCTTTTTCTGTATGTATTTGTCCTGTATTAACGAAATAGTTTTTGATGACGGTAGAACTTTCTTCCCAAGATTTTCTATGAATTCCAATTCGGTATGATCGATAAATTCATTTTCAAGCGTTATGATGTCGCAGTCTTTAGCAAACTTTTTAATTAAAGAATGATCGTCAACCCAGCCGACGAATTCCAGTTTAGTCAGTTGGCCCGCCGGCGAGTTTCTGTGCTTTTCTAGAATCAACACGTCAAAACCCAGCTTATATGCCTGATAAGCCGACATCCTTGCAAGCTGTCCTCCGCCTAAAATTCCGATACATTTTCTTCCGTTCAACCAAAACCTCACTGATTAAAAATGTTTGCACAGCAAATTTACTCATTCCTTATGTATTTTCTGAAGCGCGCCGCGAATAATAAATCCTAATTTATTTCCAGTCACAAATTTGAAATGAATTCCCGTCCGATACAAGCAGTACGGCGCCAGATAAATCAGTCCGGCAGATTTTTACCCCCGCGTTCTTCAGCGCTGTTATTACACTCTTTGCAGGATGCCCGAATCTGTTCATAATGCCTGCGCTTATTAATCCGATTCTTGGAGAAACCGCGGAAAGGAATTCTTTTGAGCTACCTGTTTTGCTGCCGTGGTGCGCCGCTTTTAATACGTCGGAGTCAAGAAATCTTCCGGCATCGGATAAATAAATCTTTTCCCCTTTCTTTTCCAGATCACCGGTGAACAGCACGCTTGTTTTGCCGTAAACAACTTTAAATACTCCGCTGTTGTCGTTCGAAGAATATTTTGTACTGTTTATCTTTGAAGTATCGTTAAGTATATAAACATTAGCATTCCCTATGCTTATTTTTCTTTTTGAATAATAAAACACCGGTACGTAGTTCATCTTTAAATAATTTTCAAACTTACTGTCTTTTAAAATTGATTTATCAGCAAGCGGCTTATATATTTTACCTATTACCCCGTTATGAATTAAAGAGACAAAACCTCCGTAATGGTCGGCGTCAACGTGCGAGACAAATCCGTAATCTATCTTATCAATACCGAGATAATCCATCAGCGGCTTAACGACTCTTTCCCCGTTATCAAAATACTCGGTAGCGTTCCCTGCGTCGACAAGCGCTGTACTGCCGTCGGGAAATTTTATTAAAAACGAATCCCCCTGCCCTACATCAATCATCATTACACTTAATTTATTTTGCGGCAGCAGTTCTTCATCGTTTATCGAAGCAAAAACAAGAATGTTAAGTATAGTTAGAATAGTTAAAATTATCTTTCCTAAGAGCGACTGGAATTTATTAATGAAGAAAATAGCCAACGCTAAAAAGATGAGATTTATTATAGCATCTGTTAAGGTGAAGTCAGATATACGCAGAAAAGAAAAATTCAATCCGCCCGAAAAGCTTACGAACTTGTAAAGAATTTCAGTGAGCAGGTCGTTTGCTGCTGCGTAATAAGAAGCCAGTGAGGTAGAAATTATACTGAACAAAAGAGTCGCAAAAGCAATTCCTACAATGCATCCTATCAGAGGTATCACGAATAGATTTGCTGCAATTCCTATGATCGATAGTTTTCCGAAATAAGCGAGTGAGAACGGAAGCGACCCTATCTGCGCGGAAAGTGTAAGTCCCGCCAGCAATAATAAGTTCTTTACTAATTTATTTTTTACTCCGGCTTCTTCGATCATATTTTTCAACACAGGATAAATCACCGCAATAGAAAGTACTGCGGAAAATGAAAGCTGAAATCCGGGCGCAAAAAGATCGGAAGGTCTCACGGCAAGGATTATCAGCGCAGCCGTCGCAAGGGAGTTAATTAAATTGGTGGACCGGTTTGAGATAAATGCAATAATCAGCACAACCGCCATCACCGTTGCGCGAAAAACTGAAGACGGCATTCCTGTAATCAGCAGAAAAAATATCAATCCAGCGGCCGTTAAAAATGACCGCCAGTATATATTAAATCTTCCGAAAAGAAATAGGAAAATCATTATAATAAAGCCGACATGTAAACCGGATACGGCTAACACGTGAACTACTCCGGAATTTACAAACTCTGTCCTGGTTTCATAGTCTATTTCACTCCTGTCCGCGAGCAGAAGTCCTCTGAGTAGCGCTGCGGTTTGAGCATTATGGAGAGACGATATCCTTGCATCAAGACTTTTTCTAATATTGAAGATTAAATTCGCGAAGAAATTTTTGTCGTCTTTTAAAATTTTGACGCTCCGGGCATCGTAAGTTGTAAACGTTCCCGTTATTCCTTCCGATCTCAGATATTTGTCGTAATCAAATTCTCCCGGATTTCTTTCACCTCTTCCGCGCGTATAAACTCCCTGCATACTAATTTCATTCCCTGGAGCCAACATCTTATAAAGCGATTCTGATAACTGCTTGTTGTCATCTTGTATCTTACAAAGTAGGACTGCATCCGTGTTTATTATTTTGTTTTCATACGCCGACGAATCGCATTTCAGCTTAAAAATAATCGCTCCGTTTCTTTTCAGCTCAACGCTTGTAATCTTCCCTGAAAATCTGATGTTTTTAATTTTATAAACATCGTAAGGGAAAGAATTGAAGCTCGGCATGCTCATCTCTGAGATAAAAATGCCGGTGAAAAGAATCGCGGCTGCCGGACCTAAAGAGGCCGCTAAGTCGGAAGCCGTTCTGTTTAGGATTTTTGCGATGAGTGTGCTTACGAGAATTAAGAAGATAATAGAGATGACGCAGATTAACGGAGAGACGAAGACGAATTTACTAAGTAAGATACCGCAGCAGAAAACTATTGTAAATTTTATGACGGGGTAATCTTTCATTTACATGTCGTAATTATTGCGTCCTTAATTTGTGATAGATTTTTTATCTTCTTAAATAAATCTTCGGCATAAAGTCCGGAGCTTACAGCAAGCGAAGGATTCAGCGTATGTGTCTTAATTGAAATGTCTTCAAGATTACCGTGATCGGAACAGATTAGCAAAGTCATTTTTGATTTATCCATTTCCGTGATAACAGTAAAAAGGAATTCATCGAGCATGCCGATAAGTTCCCCGGTGTCGCCCTCGTACCTGCCGTGACCGAGATGATCGGTAAGAAAATATTCGTACAAAGTAAAATCGTTTGAAGCCGCCAGCCGCAGAAGTCTTCTTGCGGCGGTCTCCGGTTTAATAACTCTCAGTCTGTAGCCTAGTTTGTTATTCCATCTTTCGTTTGTAATTTCGGCAGTAAGGGCTTTGCCTCTCCTTACGTCGGTCGCGGTGTTTAGTCTGATGCCGCTAAGGCGGCAGCTTAGTGAGGTTACGCTAAGCCTTGATCTTCCTGATTTAATATAATCAAAAAAGATTTTGGGATAGGCGTTCGCGAAAAAAACTTTCCGCCCCGCGTTCTTGTAATAAGCCAGTATGTTTTTTTCTTTTATGATAGGAACGAGTGTGGAATAAGGATAAGGTCCGAAATGCTTGCCCACGAATTTTGAAGCGTTTATTCCGCAGAAGATTGACGTCTGTCCGGTACCGCTTTGCGGAAGGCCTTCCACTCCCAAACGCGCATCAACAGGGAATAGAAATGATCCGTTTTTATTTAGGACCTGATTTTCATCGGAAGGTACCGCTCCGAAAATTTCTGTAAAAGTTCTGAACCCGTACTTAAAGAAAGGATTGAAAGTTTCGTCCTTTTTCCCTATTCCCACTCCGTCCAAAAATATCATTAGTACAGGCTGCATTTATTAGCTCCTGCGTATTTAATAATCGTATGCTGAAATTTTATTTCGACTCAACAAGTATAGTCACCGGACCGTCGTTAATTATCTTCACGCTCATCATCGCGCCGAAAATTCCTGTCTTTACTTTTTCTCCGCCCAAGTTTTCTTTTAATCTGGTTATGAATTTTTCGTACAGAGGAATTGCTTCTTCCGGACGCGCAGCATCCGTAAAGCTCGGCCTGTTGCCTTTTCTTGCGTCGCCGTAAAGCGTAAATTGAGAAATAATAAGTATCTCTCCGTCCACATCTTTTAAAGCTAAATTCATCTTCTCATTTTCATCCTCGAATATTCTAAGTCCGCAGCACTTATCTGCGACAAATTGAACATCCTGCTCTGTATCTCCTGATTTGATTCCGAGAAGAATCACCATGCCTTTGCCGATTTCTGCGGAGTAATTTTCTTCTTTGATGTAAACTCCGCCCTCGGAAACCCGCTGTACTAGTGCCCTCAATTAAGTTCTCCCTTAATTACTCTTTCAATATTCTGGTAGTCTTTCTTAATCTCTAAATTGATGAAATTATTCTGCTCAAGAATCCGCACGACTTCTCCGCACAGTCCCGCTCCAAGCTCAAAATAAAGTCTGCCGCCGTTCTTTAAAAGATGACAGGCCCTCTTTGCAATAACGTTGTAAAAACTTAAGCCGTCTTTGCCGTCTGTTAAGGCTATCTTCGGCTCAT